>CASDUD010000227.1 GCA_949283725.1 uncultured Ruminococcus sp. | reverse complement strand
CGGCACAAATGCCTGAATCGTACCGGCAAAGCCGCCGCCATGCACTCGCACAGCGCCCTTTTCCTGTAAAAGCCGCTGACTCATCAAAATACCAAGTGGTATCCCCTGCTCCTCCGGATTCCCACAGGCATAGAGATTTTGCAGGAGGTTGGCAGATGATGCACCTGATGCCCGCACCAAACGGAAAAAGACGTCCAAATCTCCGTGCGTCAATGCCTCTGCCTCTTCCGTGGCACGGCGGTTTTCAGCGAAGAAATGTGCCGCCCGCAAAATAGCACGATCCGAACAGGTCTTTTTCAATTCTGGGATCGCCGCATAAAACGCAGTCTCATCCACTTCCCGCAAAACTGATTTTCCAAATGCAGTGGCAACTTTTTGCATCTCTGCCGGTACTGCTACATAATCTGGTGTTAAATCAGCATGGCTCCCCTTTGTATCGGTGATGCACAGGCAATAACCTGCCTTGCCAAAGTCGAAATCATGCCGTTTTATCTGTGGCTGTTCCGGTATCTGGAAGTCAATCCAGACAAAGCCGCCAACGGAGCTGACCATTTGATCCATCAGCCCACTTTTTTTCCCAAAATAAACGTTCTCGGCATACTGCCCAATTTTGGAAATTTCCACTGCTCCCGCCTGTCCCTGATTGTCGTGCAGGTCGATGATTGTCCCCACTAACACCTCAAAGGCGGCGGAAGAGGACAGCCCACTACCACTGAGTACGTCCGATGTGGTATAGGCTTCAAAACCAGTCACTTGTACACCCCGCTGGACAAACGCCGCCGCAATGCCTCGAATCAACGCACAAGATGTGCCAAATTCTTCTTCATGCACCGCCAGATCACATAAATCCACCACATCTTCCGGATATCCCTTAGACTGCAAGCGGATAATACGTTCCTCATGAAATGCGACCACTGCAATCACATCCAGATTTACCGCTGCTGCCAGAACGCAGCCGTGCTGATGATCTGTATGATTGCCGCCAATCTCCGTTCTACCAGGTGCAGAATAGAGATACACATCGGAATGTCCGGGATATCGTGCATCAAAGGCATCCAGTGTCTCTGCATAGCGTATCCGCTGCCGTGCCAATTTCTCTGGGGCGTTACCGTACAAATGCTGCAGGGTCTTGTCCAGTTTTCCCTGGTCGATATATTCTTTCCACTGTGCAATATTCACAGGTGTCTCCCCCCTATTATGCTTCTACAAAGTGCATAGATACTGGCGTATAATCGCCCCATGACCGGGGCAACAGTACACCGCCATACATCAGTGCTGCGCCAGAATATACCTGTTCTGTGCCTTCCAGCCGATACTGTTTCTCCGATGACAACCCCCGCAGCCGCACCACATAGCGCACCATGTTCGGCTCTGTTCGGAACTGCATTCCCTGCACCAGTACCTCAGAAGCATCTTGCGTAACAAAGCTCCAGATGGCTGCCTTGTCTGTCATAGGATTGGTCAGGCGATAATACTTGCCATTGTGAATCAAGGAACCAAACGCCTTAAACTGTGCGATCTGTTTACGCACTTCTTCTTTTTCCGTCTCCGACAAATGATTCAAATCCAACTCATAGCCAAAGCTGCCCGCCATCGCTGTCACAGCACGACTTTCAAGTGGCGTCACACGCCCTGTCTGGTGATTCGGTACGATAGATACGTGCGAGCCGACCGCAGAGATCGGATAAAAGAAAGACGTACCATACTGAATTTTCGTACGCTCATAGGCATCGGTATCATCGCTACACCAAATTTGCGGACAATAATACAGCATTCCCGCATCGAATCGGCCGCCGCCGCCGCTGCACCCTTCAAACAGCACATCTGGGAATTCGCTGGTCAGACGTTCCAACAGGCTATAAAGTCCTAACATATACCGGTGTGCCATCTCACCCTGTCGCGCAGCAGGTAACGTACTCGTATACCAGTCACAAATACTGCGATTCATATCCCACTTGACATAGGAAATATCTGCGCAGCGCAAAATTTTGCACATAGCATCATACAGGTATTCTACCACATCCGGATTTGTCATGTCAAGCAAAAGCTGATACCGTCCTCGGTTCGGCTGTCTGCCAGGAATTTGGATAGCCCATTCCGGATGCGTTCGATACAAATCACTGTCCTCCGAGACCATCTCTGGCTCAAACCAAATGCCAAACCGCATTCCCATTGCCCGGATCTTATCTACCAGACTGCCAAGACCACCTTGCAGTTTCTTTTCATTGACAACCCAATCTCCCAACCCGGAAACATCGCTGTTCCGTTTGCCGAACCAGCCATCATCCAACACCAACATATCTACCCCCAGCCGTGCTGCCTCTTCAGCAATATGGAGGATTTTTTCAGCATTGAAGTCAAAGTAGGTGGCCTCCCAGTTGTTAATGAGTACTGGACGTTCTATATGCTGATACTTGCCCCGGCAAATATGATCCCGCATGGCGCGATGGAAATTATGAGAAAGTGTTTCCATGCCTGTTCCGCTGTAGGACAACATCGCTTCCGGTGTAGCAAATGTTTCACCAGCGTGCAATGTCCAACGGAATAGATCCGGATGAATCCCCATTACCACACGTACCTGCCCCAGTTGATCCAATTCCACCTGTGTCTGGAAACTCCCGCTGTACACAAGAGCTGCGCCGATGCATACACCGCTTGTCTCGGTGCAGTCCGGCTGACACAGCAGGAGAGTTGGGTTTTGCTGGTGACTTGAAGCACCCCTTCGGCTGGAACTTTCCTGAATACCATGCAGCAATGGCATCCGTTCGACCTGGCGTTCCATCGTGTGCCGTCCATGAAAATGCATCCATTCCCAACTGCTGCCATAAGGAATATCCAAACAGAAACTGGCTGCCCGTGTCAATATCACATCCGTTTCGCCTTGATTGTGTATCTCGGCACAGCGGGTGATCATATCCAATGCGGGCAGCACACCATCTTTCAGCGTCACTTCCACATCAGAAGCTGTATCTTTCAACCGTATCTCCAATGTTTCTGCTGCATCATCCTCCGCATACATAGCCGGCAGCCCAGAAATGCGATATTTGCCCTTCCGGATGGTATGGTTGACATACCGCAAATCTAATGCGTTACTGCCGTCTGCGTGCACCGCAGAAACAGCGGGAATGCGGTAGTCACCCACACCGGCACAAGCGTATTCTTGCGGACGTGTGTCCAGCGAATAGGTACGCTGATTTTCAGCTTCATAGAGATTGCCAGAAAACCCTACATCCGGATAGTCCAATAAATACTGCATCTCACAATCTGTCTTTTCCCCATACCAGAGATGATGTAGCAAGCCATAACCATCCACCTGCATCTGATACAACGAGTGATCTGTTTCGAGCCAAAATGTGATAATTTCTTTTTGAGAACAAATACGAATTGCCATAGGAATCACACCTTTCTTTTATAAAGCAAATCGCATGTGGACGAACACATACGATTTGCAAGTTTTTAAGAGGAGAGTAGAGATTTTTTCTGATTTTTACTTATTTTTGTGCTGATAAAGTACTGTATCACCTTCCAAAATGGTAAAGGCATATGAGGTCAGGTTTGCCGATAAGGTAACCGAACAAGTACCGTCACTGCGTGTGATACAGAACTGGTCGCCGTCTGTGGTGATTGAGATGGTGCCTTCCAAAGAGAATGCCGGATGCGCGTTGCGCAACTCCATCAATGTTTTCAGTTCGCGTACCACTGGACGCTGCTGCTGCTGTACCACTTCTTCCACAGTATAATAATGACGGTTGATATCACGGCCATTTTTGGTTCGCTCCATCAGTTCAATGTCATTGCTACCCGCCAGCATCCCCACATAATACACCTGCGGAATGCCTGGTGCAAAGAACTGGATAGCTCTTGCCAGCAGATACGCATCATCATGATTGCCCAGCGCAGAGTAATAGGTGGTATTGACCTGATAGATATCCAGGTTGTTATACGCCTCAGAGCTATAGATCTTCTTGACATTTGCGCCCTGCTTATACATCTGTTCTTTGACCTTGTCCACTTCTTCATCCGGCAACAGATCCTTGACATCCACAATGCCAATGCCATCATGGGTATCCAGCGTAGTAAATTGCTTCATCGGGCACATTTCCATCCAACGCTTCAGATATACACCGGTATGATTATACAGAGCATGGAGTGTCAATACAGGTAAAGCAAAGTCATAGATCCAAAAACCCTTATCCGCAATTTTCATAGGGATGGTATAGTGTTCGTGAATTTCTGGCAGGATTTCCGCACCTTGCGGCTTGACAATATCCTCGATTTCATAGAGCAATTCCCAAATATCCGGCTCAATAAAGAAACAGCTGGTGCCTGCCTGTTTAATGGCATAGGCAAAGGCGTCAAGCCGGATGATAGACGCTCCGTGGCTGCACATTTGCAGCAGAGTGTCCCGAATGAACTGCTTCGTCACATCCTTGCGCACATCTAAATCAATCTGTTCTTCACAGAAAGTACACCACACTTTTTCTTTTGTACCATCTGCAAATTTTGCTTCGATATAGGGAGCTCTCGGCTTGCGCTTATAGATCAGATCCACCTGTTCCGGCGTTGGCTCGCCGCCTTCCCAAAATTCTTTATAGCGGATAAACATTTCTCGATAAGGCGAATTGTCCTTATATGCCAAGAAATCCTGGAAGTAATCGGAGCTGGCAGAAATATGATTGACCATAAAGTCAAACATCAAATAATATTCCTGCCCGATGGCTTCTACATCGGAAAAATCACCAAACGCTGGATCCACTATATCATACCGCATGGGTGCAAAGCCCCGGTCGGCAGAGGACGGGAAAAACGGGAGAATGTGTACACCGCCGACCGCATCTCGATAGTGCTGGTTCAGAACAGCATGCAGTTCCTTCAGATTCTTTCCCATACTGTCTGCATAGGTGATAAG
>CASDUD010000226.1 GCA_949283725.1 uncultured Ruminococcus sp. | reverse complement strand
TCCAAACTCATGTCTCTGCTCCTGAGCCTGACGCATAGCCGCTTACAGTCCAACGGATAAGCCGTTGGCGGTTCGTGCCCGTCAGTAAGCGGGCTTTGGGAACTGCTGTCGTTCCAGCAGAGTCTGACCGTTCGCAGCCGGTGGTACTGCTTGGGGAACCACCCAACGGTCCTCCAACCAGAACCTAAAACGCAGCAAGCCAGACAAATTCCCGATAGTTCAGGCTATTGCACAGAGGGAAGGGCAGGTGGGAACGAGCACCTGCTCTTTTCCGGCCTCCCTGTTTTACCGTACATCTTGGATTTTCGGATTGATCTCGCATCAACTCTGCGTTTGCAAAGTGTCTTTTAAGACACTTTTTCTGTAAAAAAAATACCGACCGGAGAATCCAAATCTAGAAAATCTACAATCTTTTGGATTTCACTCTGCGTGAACTCGGAAGTTCCATTCATTTTCCTGTAGAAAGCAGATTTGCTGATTTTAATAGCACGGCAGAGATCACACGATGTAACTCCCCTTTTCTCCATTTCATACTTGAGTCTAGCTTTATCCATAATTCATCACCTCCTGTAGTGTCGTTTAGGACACTTTTATCATAATCCATATCATTACACTTGTCAATATGTTTTTTGTCTTTTAAGAAACTTATTTGCTAACTAATAAAAAATAGTTGCATATAAGACACTTGTATGCTATACTGTTAATAAACATTTCACAAAAAGAAAGGGGCGGGAAGTGTGTCACAAAACGATCTTTCTAAAAAGATAAAGGATCTTCGTAACGCTCACGGATTAACGCTGGAACAAGTTGCGGATTGCGTTGGCGTTGGAAAAAGCACGGTCAGAAAATGGGAAACTGGAATGATTGAAAATATGCGCCGTGACAAAATTGCAAAGTTAGCTGAGGCGCTTCATACAACGCCAGGCTATCTTATGGGCTGGGAGGATGAACCACACAAGTTTCCTTCCAATTTTAGGCCCATGCCGGAAATGCGTCAAATCCCCCGTATAGGCCGGATTGCCTGTGGGGAACCGATCACCGCAGAAGAAAACATTGAAGGCTACGACGAAACCCCCGCCGGCTGGCATGCTGACTTCTCCCTGCTCTGTGTAGGCGATTCCATGTCCCCGAAGATCGAAGATGGAGACATCGTGGCCATCCGCTGCCAGCCCCAGGTGAACAATGGGGAGATTGCCGCCGTCCGGATCGGAGATGAGGCCACTCTGAAGATGGTCTTTCTCCATTCCGATTACATTGAGCTGCGCCCCGTCAACCCCACCTATCCCTCCATCATCCGCCGACTGGAAGAAATGGAAGAAATCCGTATAGAAGGAAAAGCCGTCGGCCTCTGCCGGGATCTGTAACAAAAAATGGTGAACCTTATGTTCTGGAAACTAACATTGCTCGTATCGGTGTTTGTCCCTGTAGTCTGCTGTTCCATCATCTCAATGTACTGGAAGTCTGCTATGCGGCTGGACGATCCTGTTGCATACAAACTAAACAAAATGTTGTTGCATCATGCTTCTGTCTTTGAACCCAGGCTCCCACATCATGACGGTTTCTGGGATTTGAAATGGAGCATAATTCGTCATGCATTCATATTTTTTATTTTTTCTGTTACATCCTACGTTTCTAATTCTGCTGGAATCTCATCAGTTTTGTATATTCTGTACTTTCTATATACCATTCTGGTTTTCGTCAGATATTCGATGCGAAAAGACATATTGAAGAAAATGAAAAAGGATGGATTTTTTGACATATGGAAATTTTGCAAAAAATTGGTTCGACCTTGTAAGATTGTGGTTATATATTCCTTTATTTGCCTCGCCTTTTTGAATTTGACTGTTCGAGATATAAAAGAAGCAAGTTCAAAAGAAATTGCAATCGAGCCGACAGTCCATGTGTCTGAAACAACACCCCCTGAAACATTGATGCCCTATGCAAGTCCCGTTAGCGGAACCATTTCTATTGGCCAGCCTTACGACGGGCCCGAAGATTCTGAAATAACTGTTCACGCTTCCTATCGGGATTGTGTTGTCAAACTGAAAACGGCAGAAGGAAAAGCTGTTCTGTCCTTTTTTGTAAGAGCCGGTGAAACGGCTACTGTGGGGGTCCCGCCGAAGGTCCTGTATGCCTATTTTGCAGAAGGGGATCAATGGTATGGGTGGTCCAACTACTTTGGTGCAGATACCTCTTATTCCATGGACCCTGATCCCATCGATTTCTCCAACTACACAATTGAGTACACT
>CASDUD010000225.1 GCA_949283725.1 uncultured Ruminococcus sp. | reverse complement strand
CATCTCACAAAGCCCCGCATCATCATCTGCGTCCCCTCCTTCATCACCGACGTGGAAAAGCGTGCCGTGGTGGAAGCCGCTATGAGTGCCGGTTCCCGAAAGGCATACCTCATCGATGAACCCATTGCCGCCCTCATCGGTGCCGGCGTCAACATCGGCAAAGCACGGGGCAATATGGTCGTGGATATCGGCGGCGGCACTACCGATGTGGCGATCGTCTCGATGAATGGCATCGTCACCTCCCACTCCATCCGCGCCGCCGGTTCGACACTCGACCAGGCCATCATCCGCTATATGCAAACCAAGTACAAGCTGCTCATCGGCCCACGTACGGCGGAACAGGTGAAAATCGAGATGACGAACCTCTATGACCCCCGTGCTGATGTTACTACATGGCTGAAAGGACGCAACCTTGTAAGCGGCCTGCCAGAAATGCAGGAAGTCAGTGAACTAGAGATTTTCGAGGCGGTGGAGGATGTTGTGGCAGATATCATCGAAGCCATTAAGACTGTGCTGGAAGAAACGCCGCCCGAACTTGTTGGAGATATCTATGAAAATGGCGTGCTGATGGCGGGTGGCGGCGCTATGCTCGGAGGATTGCGCAAGCTGGTTGAACGCACACTTCAGGTTAAGTGCGTTGTGGCAAAGGATGCCATCCACTGTGTGGCAAAAGGCACCGCCATTGCTTTCCGAAAAATGGATACCCTGCTCGATGGCTTTGAAAATATCGCCGTATATCAGTTTAAGTGAGCGATACATAGGACAAGTTTACGAAAAAGTACAATGAAAATCGCAAAGCGAAATAAAATTCAATTCAGTGCATTTTGCTGGTTTCTGCGTGAAAGATCCTTGCCAGGCGAAAGCCTGCCTGCGGAATTTCTCCCAACATCCAGTATCCTCTGGGTATTTTTCCGAACATAGCCATTTTTCAAAACTTTGATCCATACAAAAATTACAAAGGGCAGCCCTGCGCTTTCTTTGCGCAGGACTGCCTTTTCCATTGAAAAACCGCAGACACCCTTTGTGCGGTGTTGCCCTAGAGCATATGCACATACGTCTTTTCAGAAAAAATTTCCCATCTGCTGTGTGAGAGATCCTTACCATGATACGGAAAAATTTTGCTCGAAAATTTGTACCTCTATATTTTCTGCCAACACATTCTAGCACTTCTTATTATGTTATGCTGGCACTCGGATTGTGCATATATTAGCACTCTCGCTTTAAGAGTGCTAATTTTCATCTAATTTTCACAGCATTCTCACGAAATCATCATATAGCAGGGGTATCATAATACTTGTAAACGGAACGGGCACCGCCCGAGGGAAAAACGGGTGGTATCCGTACAAATCCAATTTACCAATTCACTTTTATGGAGGTATGCTTTATGATGAATTATCTGACACCCTTTGAACGCACAGGTTATGATCTGCTCCGGTCGATGCACGACTGGGAGGATACCTTCTTTGGAAAGAAGTCGGATTCCATCACGGCTTGCAAGACAGACATCCGAGATACCGGTGATAGTTATGTACTAGAGGCAGAACTGCCGGGCTTCCAGAAGGAAGAGATTCAGATCGACGTACAGGGCGATGTGCTGACCATCTCTGCAAAGCACCAGGAAAAGTCCGAGGAAGAAAAGTCGAAGGAAGGCACATATCTGCGCCGGGAACGCAGCTATTGTGCATACCAGCAGAAACTGGACATCAGTGGTGTAGATACAGCACAAATGCACGCAGCATATGAAAACGGCATCCTGACGCTGACCATGCCGAAGAAACAGCCTACCGCACCGGTTTCGCACCAGATCCCGGTACAGTAAGTTCTTTATTACTAAGCCATTTTTGTAATCCTCCCCTACTTTTATAATCCCTTTGAATAGGAGCTGCCGCCCTGTGCGGCGGCTCTTTTTTGTGTCAGCCGAGTCCTTTGGCGGTCAAATAGCGGCGCAGAAAATCGAATAGCGTTTCCATCTCCGCATCGGTGCCGATGGTGATACGCAAATAGTCCCGCACACGGGGCGCATCGAACCAGCGGACAAAGATATGCGCCGCCCGCAGTGCCTGGAACAGTTCATAGGCATCCAGCTTCGGATGGGTCACAAACAGAAAATTGCTCTTTGAATCCGGGAAAACAAAACCCATCGACGACAGCACTGCCTTGGCCTTTGTCCGGGTGGCAATGATTTTCTGGGTGGTCTGGTGGAAATAGGCTTCATCTGCCACAGCCGCTGCGCCCGCTTCCATGGCGGGGCGGTTTATCGTGTAGGAGTTAAAGGAATATTTCACATCGTGCAGCACTCGAATCAGTTTCGGAGCGGCGATGGCAAAACCAATGCGTGCCCCTGCCATCGAACGGGACTTAGAGAACGTCTGCACAACGATCAGATTCTCATATTTCCCCAAAAGGGACAGTGCGGAGTCTGCCCCAAAATCCACATAGGCCTCATCAACAACCACGATGGAATCGGGATTGTGCTGCAAAATGCACTCGATGGCATCCAGAGGCAGGGCGATACCGGTCGGAGCATTGGGATTCGGAAAAACAATACCGCCGTTCGGGCGAAAATAATCCGATGGAACAATTTCGAACGAATCATTCAGTGGCAGCGTTTCATAGGGAATCCGGAACAGCTCACACCACACCGGATAAAAGGCATAGGTAATATCAGGGAACAGAATTGGCAGGTCGCTACCGAAAAAGGTCTGGAAAATCATTGCCAGCACATCGTCTGAG
>CASDUD010000224.1 GCA_949283725.1 uncultured Ruminococcus sp. | reverse complement strand
CAGAACACCCGATTGTTTCTACCAACGCTTCCTGAATGATACCCTCTTTCACATTCAGGGTCAGCTTACATGTCCCCTGCTGCGGCGCGCACCAACCTACGCCGTGTGTTAGACCGGAAATATCAGTGATCTCCTTTGCCTTTACCCACTTTGCCTCTTCCGGGATCGGGGCAGCGCCGTGCTGAACGCCCTGTTTTACACAGCACATTTCTTCTACTTCGTTTGAATAAATCATGGTCAAACTCCTTTCATGGTGTGACATTGTATGCCCTTACATACACATTTATTATACTACATTTTTCTATTAGAATCAAGCGTTTTTCGTGAAATTCTTCTTTTTCTTACAATTTTCACATTTGTATACCTGTCTTTGCAGTATACATCTCATTTGCAGTGAAAAGGACGTGTACCAAAAGCATGGACACGCCCCTTTCATTTATAATAATTTGCAAATTCCCGGAATTTTTTTCAGTCCCCAAACACAAAAAAATGTAACGACACCTATCGCGATCGTAAGGCCAAGAACTGCCAAAATCCCACTGTGTGCATAGGGATTCCATTGAAATGTTACCAGAACCAGTTTCAAAAATAGCATATGCAGCAAATATATTCCAAAGGAGCACCGGTCGATCTGATGTAGGACAAGATCAAGCCAGTGTGGTATACGCCCTTTTTCGGCATAAAACCAACCGAAAAGACCCGCTGCCTGGAGAATTGTCACTGGGAAGGCATAGCTGCGCAGCAGACTCTCTACCTTCTCCCAGCCAAAATATATGCTGCCGACGGTGAGGAATCCCATACAAAGTGTTCCCACACCCGCAAGCACACCCCACAGCCATCGCGGCAGTGTCAGATGATGCTGGACAATGCTATAACCCAGGAAAAAATACAGCGGATAGATGGTACTAACACAAATGTAAAAAGCAATTCCCGTACCTGTCAGTGTTTGAAGCATCGGCAGTAATGCAAGAAAGACAAAATATACGCTGAGCAAGTACCGGGCGTCTTGTTTTTTCAACGATATTGATATCTTTCGATAAAAAGGCAGCAGCAGATAGATGGCAATCATCAGATAGAGATACCACATATGATTCCAGCTGCCATTGGTGAGTGCTTGCTGCAAACCGGTTAAAAGGGTACGAAAACTAAAGTTTTTTTCCGCCAACCCATCATACACAGCAAACAATTCCGAAAACAAAAGCAGTGCAAGCACCATACGCAGCAAGTATTTTTTAAACAACTTTGCATACGAGATATCCCTTTTGGCATCCAGAAGCAGCACACCGCTTACCATCACAAAAACCGGTACAGCCCACATCATCAGATTTCGGGCGGTAATGGCGACTGTATAATTTACAGTATCTGCCGCATAAGCACTTGCAGCATAAAAGGTATGCAAGATGATAACGGCAATACAACCAACTGCGCGCAAATGCGAGAGATAGGCAATATGATTCTGTTTTATTTCCATTTTAATAGAACAATCCCTCATCACCGATACATCCTTCATTCGGATCCGCTGCCGGCGTTTCTTCTACCGGTGCTTCTGTCACAACCGGCTGCTCTTCCGCAGGCTGCTGTTCCTGTTCCTCTTGTTGCTGTTGCTCTACAATCGCATTCTGCGCGTTTTCTTCAATAGCTACCTGTTGCTGTTCCACTGCATTTTGCGCCTCTTCCTCTGCTTGTCGTGCAGCCTCCGCTTCTGCTGCTTCCGCCTGTGCCGCCAGTTCAGCTTGAACCGCATGCTCTTCTTCCGCTGTGCTGACCTCCTCTTGTGTTTCTATATCCGTATACATCAGATATGCTATTCCCTCTTCCAAGCATAGCTTGGCATCTGTCATATCTTCATAGGGGAACACGTGCATTTGGTAGACCATATCCCCTTCTACTGTAATCGAAACCACATACGAAGGCATTTCATCCCCATCTTCTTGTGCCTGAGTGGTGTCCACATACAAAATGCGTTCCTCTTCTGCCACAAAGGGATCGCCATCTTCCAGCATATTTTCTTCTGAATATTGGGCCCCATCTTCCATAGCAAAGTTTGTGATCTCCATACCCGTCTGGTTGGTCAGATGGATGGCATAGATCCCTTCTCCCTCAGCCTCTGTTCCGATGATCTTATAGGCAGCTTCTTCCGGCTCTGTTGTAGTAGTCATCGCAGTAGTTGTCTCCGCAGCTGCTGTAGTAGTTGTTTCAGCAGTTGTCTCCGCCTGTGACGAAGATGTCTCCTCCGTATTCGCACATCCTGTCAAATAGGCACCTGCCAGGCATAAGCACAGCGCCCATGCTGCTGTTTGATATCTTTTCATAGCCCTCTCCTTTTTCAATCACTCATAACTGTTTGTCTGACATAACGCCAAGTGCCAGACTGACCATAGGTAATTTGATAACCATTTCGACCCGTATCGTGTGTGAAATTCGGATCGAATACATAAGTTGTACCGTTGATTATGATCTCCACCCATGAATGCGGGCCAAGTCCGCCAGAACGAAGCGGCACTTTTCCGGAAATCTGCTGCGCATTGTAGCCCAGAGTTCTCGCCATTTCACAGAACGTCGCTGCCATCACATAGCAGTTGCCCTTTAGGTGATCAAAGCCATAATCGGCATACCACTCTATTCCGGGAGAAGCATCCTGCGGCATATCAGCGGTATGTCCATAATATGTTAGACTCGAAGCCCACTGGAACGCTTTTTTCAAATCCCAGCCGACTTTATCCAACACCGCTACTGCCTTTGGATACTGGATTTCTGTTGCCACGCCATCTGCGTCGATGATATAGCCCTCAAATCGCTGACCGCGCAGCATCACACCATTGGTCTGGAAATAATACTTCTTCCCATCGATGGTTTGCCAACCTGTCTGCATCACACCGTCGGCATTCATATAATATGTACCCGTGGACAATGTAAGAAAGCCTGTTTGCAGCACACCATCCGCACTAAAATAATATCGGTTGTTTCCAATGGTCTGCCAACTTTTCACCATCTGCCCGGTGGCATTGAAGTAGTACTTCTTTCCATCAATGGTCTGCCAACTCCGAAGCATCTGTCCGCTTGCGTTAAAATAATAGCGTTTTTCATCAATGGTCTGCCAGCCCGTCTGCATTTTTCCATCGGCAGCTAGATAGTAGGTACTGCCGCGGTATTGGAAAAAGCCGCTGACCATCGCTCCATCTTCTGCAAAATAATAGCGGTCACCATCGATATTCTGCCAGCCAGTTACGCGCACGCCGCTTTCACGGAAATAGTAGGTGGCATTGTCTATCTCTTGGAATCCTGTCACCATTTGATATTGCGTGTCAAAATAGTACATTCGCCCTTGCAGTTCCAGCCAGCCGGACACAGGCGCACCATCTTCAGCATAATATGAAGTCGTACCATCTGAAAATGTACACATCCCCAGATTTTGATATCCATAGGTACCATCCATCTGATAGCGCACATCATCTATCGTAATCTCGCCTGTCAATTTTCCCTGCGTCTCATCCACATAATATTTTTGATCATAGCTGCTGACCCAGCCGGACAACAGTTCCCCTGTCTGCGGGTCATAATACCGGCGCACACCCTCGACAGTACGCCAGCCAGTTTTTTGCGAACCGGTAAAATCAAAGAGATAAGCAATTCCATCGATCTCCTGTACACCGACAGCCGCCTCACCTGTCTCTGGGAAATAGTAATGGCGAACGCCCGAAAGCGACTGCCAGCCCACCTGCTGTACACCCGTTTCATCAAATACATAAGTTACATGATCAATGGTGACTATACCAGTAGCATAGGTTCCATCTGTCTGTATGTATTTTCTGCCGTCCGATTCTTCTATCCAACCTGCCGCTGTTTCTGATTCTTCGGGGATCGTAGTCACCGGAGTCGCCACAGCCACATTTGAAGTCATCCCGCTTGCTTCTGTCCCATCGGATGCAGCAGAAACATTTCCAGAAATCAGAAACAGCCCGCCACTCAGCACTGCTGTTGGGATCAATGCCGTCCATATTTTTTGAGAAAGTTTCATTGCTATGCCTTCTTTCTTATATATATCACGATATTATCTTGTTGTTTGTGACAAATTTTTTCAAACGCATACACATACATGGATACGTGCACGCACACGGCTTACTGCATGGCCTGCTGGATGGCCTCAAACAACTCGTCGTATGTCTCAAAGGCAGGCAACTGCGGATAGTCCGCCTTGATCTGTTCAGTGGTGCGGAACAGGAACCCGGCCTTGCTCGCCAGGATCATCGCCAGATCATTATGGCTGTCACCACTGGCGATAGTCTCATAACCGATGGACTGGAGTGCCTTTACTGTTGTCAGTTTAGAATCCGGCACGCGCATCTTGTACCCGGTGATCTCCCCGTTGTCTCCCACTTCCAGAGAATTACAAAAAATGGTTGGTTGCCCCAGCTTTTCCATTAGCGGCCCAGCAAACTGTACAAAAGTATCACTGATGATGATCACTTGGCACGTTCTGCGCAATTTATCCAGGAATTCCTTAGCACCCGGCAACGGGTCGATTTTCGCAATTGTTTCTTGAA
>CASDUD010000223.1 GCA_949283725.1 uncultured Ruminococcus sp. | reverse complement strand
TTCTTGTTCCTTTCGTGCATTGTTGTACTGTTCTAATTGTTGTGCCAGCTGTTCTGCTTCTTCCATGTCTTCACTTAGCAGAAGGTGGAGTGCTGTCATTGGGGAACCCATTCTGCCGGAGGCATTGATACGGGGGGCAATTCGGAAGGCAACATCCGAAGCGGTAATCGCCTTCTCTAACATTTGACATTTTTCCATCAATGCCAGAAGCCCTGGCCGTTCTGTATTTTTCAAAAGGCGTAATCCCTGTTCAACGATGTAGCGGTTTTCACCAGTCAGTTCCACCACATCGGCAACAGTAGCAATGGCCGTCAGATCGCCGAACTGTTCCATTGCCATAGTGGCGTCTCCACCGTCCAATGCGGCAATCAAACGAAGCGCTACGCCGGCGCCGCATAGGTACTTGTAGGGAGTTGTATCATCTGACCGATGTGGATCCAAGATGGCCGTAGCATCTGGTAGTGTTTTCAGTGGTTGATGATGGTCTGTAATGATAACCTGCATACCTAGTGAAACTGCATAGGCTGTCTCTTCAATGGCGGTAATGCCATTGTCCACTGTGATGAGCAGTTCTACACCATCTTCATGCAGGGTAGAAATGGCAGCTTGGTTTAGTCCGTACCCCTCTTCTCGTTCGGGAATACGGTATGTCACATTGCTTCCCATCTCCAATAGGTACGTGTATAGAATGGCTGTGGCGGTGATGCCATCGCAGTCGTAGTCACCATACACACAGATCTTTGTCCCATTTTCCAATGCCAGGTTGATAATATCTGCCGCCTCTTCCATATCAGCAGTCAAAAACGGATCGGATAAGCCATCACACTGTAAAAAAGCTGCTGCCTGTTGTACATTTTCGATGCCTCTAGATGACAGCACAGAAGCGCAGAGAGCCGACAAATCGCTTTGAGTACATATTTTTTGAGTGGCCGTATCAACGGGCTGGTGAATGTTCCATTTTTTCATAGCGTCCTCCTGATACTATTCTTCAAAAAACGGTATGATGTTATTATACCTGAATTGGAGAGAAAATGCAATACTATGCCGAAAAAGAGTCAAATATAAACGCAAAGTTATAGTTGGAGTTATGGCAATACTGCACAAAGAGCGCCTGAGGGCTTTGTGCGGTGTTGCTTAAAATTTTTATGAAACGGTGTTTTATCTCTTTTGTGGTTCCAGCCCCGGCAAAAATTCTACCAGCGGTAGATGGAATTTTTCCGCCAGTTCTATTCCGTCTTGTATCAATTTTTGATCAGAAAGCTGTTCTGGAATATGTGCATCACATCCGATGATGGCATTATTGCCAACTTCTTGCGCAATGGAAAGAAATCGAGCAGATGGATAATGCCGATGTTGAGATAGTCCCAGCAGGTTGATCTCTACTGGAATATTTCGCTGTTTTAAATATTGGCAAAGTCGTTTCATATGCTTTTGATAGATGACTTCCTCTCCAATATAATGAATCAAGTCCGGATGGGCAACATATTGATACTTTCCGGTATCTATCCCCTGTATGATGGTGTCTACATATTCTTTCAATTTTTCTTCTCGCCGTGTTTCATTGCCAGTATAAATGCCATACATTTCGTTTATAGTACAGTGCTCTCCAAGAAGCATGTAATCTATGGGATATGGAGCGAAAAGTTCTCTTTGTTCTTCCATCATATCCGGCACATATTCTGCCTCAAATCCGATATAGATGGTAATGTCCTTTGCGTACTCTCTTTTTAAATCCAACAGCGAGTGAAAGTACCCATCCAATTCTTCTGGCAGCATACGAGTAGGGGACTGGTAGCCTTTTGGAAAGTTCCAGGGGCAGTGATCGGAAAATCCCAATACCTGCATACCGGCAGCAATGGCTTGTTCTACATATGCCTTATCTTCACCGGTAGCGTGGCGGCATCGGGCGGTGTGGGTGTGATAATTAGCAAGAATCATACATCATGCTCCTTTACTGTTCACTAAGATCATTTGTATTAGCTGTTTCATTGGCAGCGGCCTCTGGGGAAGTGTTGCTGTTATCCGGTGCAGTTGCTTTCGTTTGAACGGGTTTTACAGAAATGGTAGTTTTGGGGATAGCAATTCTTGCAGAAATTTCATTGAGAATGCGCAGTACACCGCTGATGATCATCAAAATGCCGATGAAATTCCATCCGGCATTTGGATTGATAAAGAGTACATAAATCAAGATAAAAATCCCAAGCAGACAGTTCGTGCCGGCAAACAAAAGCGGAATAGCAACCGTTGTGTTTTCCTTACGGAAAGAAAAGGTGTTTGATATGCCAGACAGGCCGATTACCAAAATACAGATGCCAATGAGAACAGGAATGAGTGTGTTAATGGTAAAGGGGATCAGTAAAAAGATGGCACCTACTATGAGAAGGATAATTCCGGTGATCAAATATTGCGTCTGTATTTCATACTTTCGCCGAGAGGCATAAATGACCACTTCGATCAGCCCAATTAGGGCAATGAGTGCCCCCATCCCTAAAAAGATTTTTCGAAAGAAATCCTCATTGACAAGCAGTAAGATCCCAAGTATTACCAGACAAAGCGGTAGAATAAAGGGCAGAAGAAAATATAGGATATGCTTTTGGGTTTTAGATTGCACTTTTTTTTTCATAAGAGACTCCTTTCGTTTTAGCGCGTGTTTATAAAAGAAAAATGTCAAAAGGCGGAATATATAGCATCTGGTGCAGACAAATTTCTGCATCATATATCATAAAAGATGTAAGATGTACTTCATATATATGCGGCGTGGTACAGAACAAGCGGCATAAATTGCTTGGATCAACTGCTGAAGGGCTTCTGACGCCTGTTGGATCTGTGTCTGTGTGGGAATTTGATTGCCAAAATCCATAGCGAGAATCATGGGGAAAATTAACTCTGGTGCCTGTATCGGCAGATCATGTGTCTGACAATAGTAGAGTATGCGTGCTTGATAATCGCTGGTCAGTGTATTTTCACCTTTTATGCCGACCAATTGCATAACTGCTGTCATTTCTCGGTAGAGCAGGCGCATAGCTTTTGGCGTTTCTTTTTCGTTTTGCAGACATTGTTCTCGCCTTTTTCGTGCAAATTTTCGAGTTTGTCCAATACCTTCGATAAGTAGTACACCACCGGCTGGCACAAGCAAAATATACAGCCATGCACGTTCGCTGTTAGATGTTGTTTTGGTCTGCGCAGCAGAAGTGGTGGCAGCGGTAGAAACAGTAGATGTGCCCGATGCCATCTCCATTTGCGATGTGCTGTTGGAGGATGTTGCAGTGACAGTCTGTGTGATTGTCTCTGCTATTCCGGCTGGTACACTGGTTGTCAAGGTGGTGGCAGACTGTGATGCGTTAAGGGAAGATGCATCATATCCCGGTGTCATTTCAAAGGGGATCCATCCGAACCCATCGATGTAAAATTCGCACCAGGCGTGTGACTGTCTATCTGTGAGCGTGATTTGAAAATCATCATTTTCTGTCTGAACAGCATCCTGCCACATATCATTTTCCACCACAAAACCTTCGCAGTATCGCGCAGGAATGCCCACATACCGCGCTAGAATAGTTCCAGCAGTAGCATAGTGTACGCAATATCCTTTTTGGTTTTCCAACAGAAAGAAATTGGCAAAATCTCGATTGTTCGGTGTTCTGCCAGGAGAAGTGGTATAGGAGGTTCTCTCCGACATCCATGTTCGGATGGTCTCTAGCATCTCATATTGTTGTGCTGGAGAACGCGTATCAGCATAGGTAAATGTTTCTGGTAGCGACTGAAACAATGCCATCAGTTCATCACTTTCCGGCAGTTGCAAATAGGCATCCTGAGCGAAGTTTCGATAGGCATACCCTTCCATCAACATGGCAGGGATCACTTTCCCATATACATCCTGTGGGGCGTGTGCTGCTTCTCCAAATGTAATGCGAGACTGCATTTCAATCTCTTCAGCGGGTACTTGCAGCAGGTCTAAAAACTGTCTTTCCGTGGTACCCGGCTCTTTTGCCGTCTGTATAACGCTGAGATTGGTGAAGGTTAGCGGCACATTTTCTAATTCATTTATTAAGGAAATGCTGTTCTGCGGCAATACGGACCAGGAATAGGTGCTATAGTCACTGGGAATTGCCCGGAGATCGTTGGCATATTGCATCTGATCATTCATGGAGAAATAGGGTTGATAACAGCGTGTACTGGGTTCTTCCAGCAGTACCGTACAGGAAAAGGGCGTTTCTTCTGGTGTGATCGTTCTTTGGAACAGATAGGGAAAGTTTTGCGGGTCGCAATCATACTGATTTTGAATCGAATAGATGGTATCAGAAAAGGCAACGGAATCATCAAATGTTGAAGCGTACCAATGGTTGTTTTCATACACACTGCCCGTATAGCCTTTGAGATAAATTGTATTTTCTGGTAATGCACTGCACGTGATGGTCAGCATCTCATCGTCGGCGTAGATGATGGAAGAACGATTGCCAAGCGAGACTGTTTCATCATCCTGGAAAAGGTCGAACTTGTTGTTGATCCACTGCAAGCCGGAAACTAAAGCCTGCGGTGGGTCGGTCAGAAGTTGTTTGAGCTGATTCCTCCGTGTCCAGTCCGCCTGCGTGCGGGTAAAGCCAAAAAATGAGCCGCAGGCAGTCACCAAACCATAGAGCAGAAAAACAACACTCGCTGCTAAGAGTCCGCATCGAGCCGCCGTTGTGTGAGAAATTGTGACATACTTTTTATGATAAGGTGTTTCTGTTAGTCGCAGTATCAGCATTCCTACCCAACAAGCGAGCAGTGGTGCAAATGCCATAGGCGACAAATTCAGCCCCCAGAAAAGTCCCGGTTCTAATAAAAGAAATGGTACCAGAAGAACTGGAAAAAAACGAGGACTGTTCATGGTAAAGAAAGCAAAGAAGAAGGCCAACAGTGAACTACCGCCAAATAACAGTGTTGTGACACATTCTTCTTCCCGAAAAGTCTCAGGTATAGAGAAGTAGGCAATATCTGTGTGATGTGCCATACGATAAAACGTGTTAACGAAAAACTGTACGCCAGCTGTCAGCGCTTCTGCCTGAAAAAAGAGATACAGAAGCAGTAGAAGAAGGGACGCGAATGTCAACCTCCCACGCCATTTGGGGAGCAGTTGCATACCGCAGGCAATGCAGAACACGACCATTGCTACCGGATATATGACTCCTTTTTGGCATTCTGGCTGATACAGTGAGAGAATTGAGAGAAGTGTCCCCAAAAACCCGCCCAATGCTAATAAAAATGTATATAGCTGCCAACGGCCCTGACGGGACACGGCAGATTTTGCAGGCAAGGGGTGTGTCCTTTCAGCACGTACCATCTATGCATCACTTCCTTTCTACATAAAGATAAGATGCCAGACATTGTTTACTATATCAGATGCATTCTGTGGGGTCATGCACAACGATTCCTGGGTTGATTCCATCGAAAGAATGGCATCAGCAGATATCGAGTGGGCAGGGGCGGTATAAACGACCAACTTGTCCCCACTGTTTTCCATCGTGTGGCGACACGCTTCCAAATCAGATGATGGTGGCTTTGACAACACAACTTCTAGTTGTTGTAACAGCTCTTGCTGTGTTCGGATTACTGAGCGTTCTGTTCCTTCGGCCGTATACACCATCAACAGCATGGCCATATCTCTGGCAAAGAGATGTGCGGCAAAATCTGTCACAGCAATCAGCATGGCATCTAGTGTGTTTCCGGCATATGTTTCCTTTGAAGGTAGACTATAAAGCAGCCCCACAGGGACAATTACTGGAACTGGCGCATTGTATGTCTTTATCATAAGCTCTGAAAACCGACTGGTGAGTTTCCAGTGAATTCGGCGGGGCGAGTCGCCTGGTTGATAGAGGCGAATGTCTATCATTTCCTCTGGATCAGTTGTGCGTTGCGCGATTTCTGGAGGTAAATTTTGTATAGGTGCAGTCATCGAAAGTGCTGAAGCAGGCGGATATGGGTTCCATGCCGGGAGAATTAACACATTAGATGCTGCCACTTTCTTTTTGCGGAATGAAAAAAGATGTAGCAAATCAAAACAGCGAATTTGATGCAGCCGAAACTGCATCATGCCACAGTGGATATCATTGGGGGAACACCGAACTTGAATGGTGCTGCGTGGCGGAAGAACTGCCCGAAACTGGATGGTTTCAACAGATCGCAGCGTTTGATTTTCCATTTCCACAGAAATATACGCAAAATTGATGGGCAATATGGAGGTGTTTTGCAGCTGAATGGTACAGGGGGCATCTGTTGCATCCAGCGTAGCTTGCATGGGGGTGTAGAGAGAAGCGCACAGATGCCTTTGTGCATACCAGCCCATTCCCCACAAGACGATGGGAAACAAGGCGGCACACCAAAAAATATACACAGAAAACACCGGATAGTATAGTGCCGAAAAGAGGTATAACAGTAGGAGCAGCACTAGATACAGAAGTTTGTGGTACCACATAAGGATCACCGCTTATAGACAGATGGCGACGGCACCTGTTGTAAAATTTCTGCTAGCAGTTCCTCTGCCGAGCCCCGATTTTTAGGGACAAGCCGATGTGCGAATACATCGGGGCAGAGATGGTAGATGTCATCCGGAAGGACATAATCCCGTCCGCGGATCATGGCAAGCGCTTTTGACGCCCGGATAAGTGACAGTGTACCACGAGGGCTGATGCCCATTGCGATGGAAGGATGCTCACGTGTGGCCTTTGCAAGGCTGGCCGCATAATAATAAATGCGGTCATCGACATACACATTTGCACATTGTTGTTGCATTTGTAAAAATTGCTGCGCATCCAGTACAGGGCGAATTTGTGTCAGCGGATTAGAAACAGCTCGATCCCGCAGCAGAGCTACCTCGTCCTGAATGTCAGGATATCCCATGTGAACACGCAGTAAAAAGCGATCCATCTGTGATTCTGGCAGTGCCTGCGTGCCCACGCATCCCAGAGGATTTTGTGTGGCAATGACTAGAAATGGCTCTGGAAGTGCATATGTCTTTCCTTCTACAGTCACATGGTTTTCTTCCATTGCTTCCAGCAATGCAGATTGCGTTTTGCTGGAAGTGCGGTTGATTTCATCCGCTAGAAAGAGATTGCAAAAAAGTGCGCCTGGTTGAAAGACAAACCGCCCTTGTTCTTTTTCATACATAGAAAATCCTGTCAAATCAGAAGGCAGTACATCTGGTGTGAACTGAATACGTTTTGAAGAAAGGTGAAGTACATGGGAAAAAGCAGTGGCCAGCGTGGTTTTCCCTACACCGGGCATATCTTCCATCAGTACGTGACCACCCGCCAGAAAAGCTGTCAGCACCTTGGACAGAAGTTGATCCTTTCCCACAACCGCTTTTTGGACTTCTTGTAAAATGGTAGTCGTCATTGACTGAAACACAGTGCTAGAATTTACGTTCGACATAGAATTTCTCCATCCGTAAAAGTGATATTATCTGTATTTTTATGATCGGAAGAATCGATAGAGGAAATTTTTGTGTTCTCCCAACGATTCTAGAATAGGTCTATTATATCATTTTTTCAGATGTATTGCAAGTAATCCGTCGGAATCTGTATGGAACTTCATTTTTGTACAAAAAACATATATCCATGGTATTTCAAAGAGTAAACAGGTCATGAACTAGAAAGCAGAAATTTATCAAGGTAAGAGAAATTAGGGATGTAGCGGAACTGCTTGTCAGAAAAACTTTCTTTAAAAGATATATCCATTTTTAATATTATATGTGAATTGACGTAAAGCATTGAGATTTTCCGCAAAAACCCTTTTCTGGCTCTGCTTTCATCTTCCCAAAAAGCAATATCAAGAATCCAATGCAGAGTGGATGCACTGAGATTTTTGCAGCTGTATATAAAATAATGACGTTGTTCGGAAACATATTCATTTCCTTCAATCCTTGCAATACTCATTTCAATATCATTGCAGACAAAGCGTTCTCGCTTTTCGAATCTACCATGAGAATTATCTAGCGTATAGGAATAAATGTCGCCGTTTTTGGTTTCCGAATTCATGCGATATTCATCCATAAAAAGTTTTACATCATCGTATAAATTCGGCTGATTGCTTTTCAAGGACAGAATATAATCTGCTTCATTAGAAGTAGCAGGGCGCAAATGTCCGCTTTGTGGCGAAATAGAAAATCAAGTAAATGCGGGAAAGAATTGTTCGGGCACACAAAGGTGCTTTTGCAAGGAATGCAAAAAATACTACACACTTGACCCGGAAATACGAGAATATCCCGAAAAAATTCGCAATTAGGCAATCAAAGCATACTACGCAGGTACAAGCGGACGATTTACTATAAAATCATCGACCAGTGATTTCATTCATAATTCGTTTACTCGTTGAAAGGCTCTGCGTCTTTAAAAAATTCATACGTCTGCATAAGTTCCTTCCAAAATCTGAGAAGTGGAAAAAATTTTTTCTCTGCTTGACAAGTGAACTTTCTTGTGCTATAATGTACTTGTACAATAAGTACATTATAGAGGGGGGAAGCACATGGAAATTCTGCTTGAACATAACACCGGTACGCCGATTTATGAGCAGATTATCGACCAGATAAAGGGACAAATTCTGGATGGAAAGCTGGCATCTGGCGACCCACTCCCATCGATGCGCACGCTGGCCAAGTCACTGCGCATTAGTGTGATTACCGTTCAGCGTGCCTATGAGACGCTCCAACGAGAGGGTTTTATTGAGACGACTGTCGGACGGGGTAGCTTTGTATCAGCGCAGGATCACGCTTTTTATCGGGAAGAGCAGCAGCGTCTTGTGGAGGAACATCTCTTTGCGGCGGCAGAAATTGCGCGCAAAAATGGCATTGCGCTGAGTAAACTTGTGGAACTCATAACTATGTTTTATCAAGAGGAGGAATAACAGATGCGGTTTTTACTTCAAGTGCAGGACCTTACACGATCTTATGGCAATTTTGTGCTTGATCATGTATCCCTATCCATTCCCGGCGGTACAATCATGGGACTTGTCGGCGAAAACGGAGCCGGAAAGACAACAACAATTCGTGCGATCTTAGGGTTAATTCGGCGTGACTTTGGTACAGTCACATTCTGCGGTGAGCCGCTTGTAACAGACAGTAAGGCATTGAAAGAGGATATTGGCGTGGTATTTGATACAATTGCCTTTTATGATGGCTTGACACCGGAACAAATCGGGCATATCTGTCGTGGCTGCTATCACAATTGGGATGATGGACAATATCAGACACTTCTTACACGTTTTGGATTGGATGGCGTGCGAAAAAAGAAACTCAAGACGTTTTCGCGCGGCATGAAAATGAAACTGTCCATTGCGACTGCACTGTCTCATCATCCGAAACTGCTTCTGCTCGATGAGCCGACCGGCGGTTTAGATCCAGTGGTGCGGGATGATTTGCTGGAGTTGCTGCTGGATTTTGTAAAGGATGAAGAACACGCCGTTCTGCTGTCCTCCCACATCACCACTGATCTGGAAAAAATTGCAGACTATGTAACGTTTCTTCATGACGGCAGGATGCTGTTATCTCGTCCCAAGGATGAACTGGTGGAGCAATATGGCATTGTGCGCTGTGGTGAGGAACAATTTGAGAAGATTTCGTCAGCAGAAATGCTTGCTTGGCGCAAGCAAGCGTATGCGTGGGAAGTTCTAGTGGCTGACCGCGAACAGGCGCGGCGTAGGTTTCAGGATGCTGTCATTGACCGTGCGACACTGGATGAAATCTTGTTATTCTATGTAAAAGGGGAGGTCGTATCATGAAAGGACTCATTCGAAAGGATCTATATAATCTCAGCAAAAATATTCGGCTGATGTTGGGGATGACCGTGCTGTTTGCAGTGGCCTTTACGGCAGCCGGCATGGAAAGTGCTTCTTACGTTGTCATGTGGGGGATGCTGTTGAGTATGCAGGTTGTAACATCGTTTGCATTGGACGAAATGTCGAAATGGACGTCATTTGCCATGACAATGCCAGTGACACGAAGGGAATATATCCGCGCCAAATTCCTGCTTCATCTTCTGCTGGTGGCAGGCGGCTATCTGGTGGTACTTGCGATTTGCTTTTTATGTATGGCGGTATTGCGCACCATGACTGTTGCGGCGGTACTAAATTTGATGGTGGCAACATTACTTAGTATGGCAATGGCTTTGTTTGCCGGCAGTATATCGATTCCGTTGTTGTTGAAATTCGGGGCAGAGCGCACCAGAATTCTTTCGATCCTGTTGTTTGTAGTGCCTGTGTGTGTCGGTATCAGTTTGTTTTCCTCTTTTGATCTGACTGTTTTACAAAATGCCCGACGCTATCTCCTATTCTTTTTCTATGCCGCACCGGTTTTGGCGTTGGTTTGGGAGTGGGGTATGTATATGCTCAGCTGTTGGTTGTTTGAAAGGACTGATGTGACAGCATAGAAATTTGGTTTTGCTGTATAAAAAAAGCACCCTGACCTTTTCGGCTTATGCGCGCCGGTGTGTCAGGGTGTTTCTCTTTTTTGGTAAAAATCTTCGCATGGCTGTTCGCAGAGGGTATCGGGGAGTTGTTCCAGTCTGCCTTTGCTGCGTTTGGTAAGAAATGCACTGCGGTCATAGGGGGATTTTTGCCATATAGGGATGTGGTGAGATTCCTGCCATTTACCTTATAGTACTTATTCCACTGCCTTCAAAGATTCAGCCATTTTGATTTGATGTACATGACGTTTCATAAATAGGTCAACGATAATGGCAAACAGCATGGTACAGAGAAATGCTAGTACAAAGCTGATATTTTCGATGTGTGTGTCGAAGGCGAGCGAATCAATAGATATCATATGCATCACGATCCTGTGAAATAGACAGCCAAGGGGCATCCCCAAAAAGCTGGCAAGAATGGAAAGCACCAGATTTTCCCGTAAGACATAGCTTTCCGTCTCTTTTGGATAGAATCCCAGCACCTGTACTGTGGCAATCTCTCGGCTGCGTTCTGCCAGATTGATATTCGTGAGGTTGAAAATTACGATGAATGCTAGTGCGCCAGAGAACAGAACGATCAGCCATATGATATAGTTTAGGCAGTCCAGCACATCATCCACATTTTTTTGGGTTTGCGAAAGTTGCGAAACGCTTTTGATTTCGTCCAAATCTGTCAGCGCTTCTGCCGTTGCCTCTGTATCGCCATCCACTATAAGTAAGGCGGTGTTGGCTTCCCAAGTACCGAATGCTTCTGTATAAGTATCTGCTGAAATAAAAATATAGTTATAGATATAGTTGTTGAAGATTCCACTGATTTCCACTGTGCAGGTCTGTCGATCTGTGTTCTGGATTTCTACCGTATCTCCAACAGAGAGTGAAAGCTTTTCAGCAATTTTGTTGTTGATAATGGCTTGTCCTTTTTCCGGATATGCTACGGCCGTCTCGTCATTTTGAAACGTCCAGAAATCGGAGAGGGACGCTGTTTCGGTTAAACTCATCAAATTGACCGAGTGCATTGTTTCGGAGCCAATGATATCTACTCGGTGTGTCAATGCCATCGTATATGCTTGGATCGCTGTAATGTCTTGCAGTTTTTCTGTGACATCCTCCGCAGTTCCTTCCGTAAAGGTAGCTTCTATATCATAAGTCTGAATCTCTGAAAACTGACGGGTACCGATGTGGATCATCGAGTCACGCACCCCAAAGGCAGTTACTACAAGTCCGCAGCAGCAGCTGATGCCAACGAGCATCATAATCAGCCGCTTTTTATATCGAAACATATTGCGGAGCGTTATCTTTTGCAAGAACGGCAGCCGTTTCCAGAGTGGTGTGATACGTTCCAGCAGAATGCGTTTGCCTTTTTTAGCCGTTCGGGGCCGAATCAGCTTCGCTGGTACGCTGAGTAGTTCCTTTCGGCAGGAGAAGAAGGTACTGCCAAGAATGCCTACAAGCGATACAGCCAGCGTGAGTATGGCAAGCGTGGGACTGAACAAATAGCGTAGCGGGGCGAAGTCGTAAAGAGAACTGTACGCAAACCAGAAAATCTTAGGTAAGCCCCAGGTGCATAAAAAGAAGCCAATCGCCCATCCGAGTATCGTAGCACTTCCGGCATAGAGCAGGTATTTTGCCATAATTGCACCATTGCTAAATCCCATGGCTTTGTACACGCCAATCTGTGTACGTTCTTCATCTACCATTCTTGTCATAGTGGTCATGCAGACAAGCATAGCAATCAGAATGAAGAATAGTGGGAAAATGTTGGCAATACCACTGATAATGGATGTGTCGTTCTCAAAACTTACATAGCCGGCATTTTCTTCTCGTGTCAGCACATAGGTTTCCGGTTCAGAAAGGCCGCCCTTTTCCAATGCCGTTTGGAGTTCCGTTGTCAAAATGGTATCAGCAGGCAGACCCATGGCTACAAGGTTTTCCTGTACCAGTGCGTTATATCGTTCATCTGCAAGCTGGTCACAGCACTGGGTGATATCTGCCTCATGCGCTTCTATCAGTGCTTCATACGCATCGCTGTAGATTGCCTCCGATTCTGTTAAAGTGATGTTGACTTCCGTAAAGGCCTCACTCGTAAAGACTTCCGGCATGACATAGAGAAAGGAATATAGTGCACCGCCGCCAATGTCGGTGGTACCTCTGTCCATACCTAGATAGAGGGGCGTGTTCACAAGCCCAACGATGGTGTATACAGTTTCGTCTATTTGTGTCACCGCCGAGTCCTCGTTTTCATCAGATATCCGAATTTCTGTGCCGATGTCATCCTGCGTAAAGTGCTTGTCATCCACCAGACATTCATTCTTCGCTGTTGGCATATGACCGGCGGAAAGCGCAGGAAGATTGACTGTCTCTGGAAGGGATAGTAACTTCATGGGTCTGTTGTTCTCTTCGTGTATCATCATAGCATCCACGGAATACGTTCCTTCCGCTGCCTCTACGCCGGGGCATGATGCAAAACTTTCTACATTTTCTTCGGAAAAACCAAGCGTAGAAAGTACCTGAAAGTCATAACAATGTTGTTCTGTTAAATATGTATCGCACGTGTTAGTCATGGCATCCTGCGTGATTTTCAATCCGGCAAAAAATCCAGCGCTAAGGGCAACAATGAGAAGTAGTGCCATATATCGGCCAAAAAATGTGCGAATACTGCGCCAAGTAAGTTTTATCACATATTTCATAGGCATCACCATTCAATCTCGTCAATGGGCATTATATTTGTATTGATTTCGTTGGATTGTATCTTTCCACTTTGGATTCGGATGATGCGGTCTGCCATGGGGGCAATGGCTTGGTTATGCGTAATGATAATTACAGTCATATTTTGTTCCCGACTTAGGTCATAGAGTAATTTCAAAATGGCTTTTCCGGTCACATAGTCAAGTGCTCCCGTTGGTTCATCACATAGAAGCAGCCGGGGATTTTTTGCAAGCGCACGGGCAATAGCTACACGCTGCTGCTCGCCACCTGAAAGCTGCGCAGGGAAATTATTGGAACGTTCTGAGAGCCCCACCATAGCCAGTGCCTTCTCTGCCGGAATGGGTTCTTTACAAAGCTGTGCGGCAATTTCTACATTTTCCAGTGCCGTCAGATTGGGAATCAGGTTATAGAATTGGAACACAAATCCCACATCATGCCGGCGGTATGTAATGAGTTCACGCTTGCTGAGTTTGGAGATATCCCTACCGTCAAACAAAATTTTCCCGCTGGTAATGGTGTCCATACCGCCCAGCAGATTCAGCAGTGTAGTTTTCCCAGCCCCAGAGGAACCAAGCAAAATGCAGAATTCTCCCTTGTCCACTGTAAAATTGACACCGGCTAAGGCATTGATCTGTGCGCTTCCGCTGCCATAAGTTTTCGTCACGTTTTCCATAACAATATAGTGTTCCGACATCGTATCTCACCTCATATGATCGATTTTGGGTAGTTTTAAGCGGATCCCAATGCATTTTTGTCACGTGCAAGTGAAGAGGGCCGCATAGAAATCAAAATGCGCGTAGCGAATGGAGATTTCTATGCACCAGAAAAGTTTTGCTGGCGTTAATCAAAAAGTCAAAAGGCATTCACATACTCATGATATCATAGCTGTAATCAGGAGGAACAAGTTCTGCATCACCCTACATATAATACCATCTTTATTATACCATAACTTTCTCAAATCAAACTCAACACATTTGCAATTTTTTATGATATTCTTTTGAATGTTTTTGGTATCCTATGTGGATAGGTTCTAGATGGTGTGCGCATAAATGGATCTGCCAGTTTTTTCGGCTGCTGCGCAAAAAAACCTGTAAAAGCCAAGTATGCCTGCGATTTTTTGCACTGCATCTGAAAAATGGGTTCAAAAATATGCATATCAATTTCATGGGAGCATATCCTAAATCTTTATACAATCTTAATGTGAAAAGCGGTATCTTTGTACCATTTTAAAAGTGAATCCAATATAATGATAGCAGGAAACGTTTCTCATATCAATTCCATGCTCATTTGAGACAGAGACTGAAAAAAGCAAAAGGAGCATCAATATGATAGAATGGATGCACAAAAAATATCTGACACCATTTCAAATGATTACACTTGGATTTGCAGGTGTGATTTTGTTGGGAGCATTGCTACTGATGCTCCCGGTTTCATCTAGCAGTGGTGTTGTCACGCCATTTCATGAGGCTTTGTTTACGGCCACCTCTGCAGTTTGCGTAACTGGACTGATCGTGCAGGATACGGGCACATATTGGACGTCATTTGGACAAGCTGTGATTATTTCTCTGATCCAGGTCGGCGGCTTAGGCGTTATAACGATCGCTGCTTCTATTTCCTTGCTTTCAGGAAGAAAAATCACGTTTCTACAGCGTAGAGTTATGCAAGAGGCAATTGCTGCACCAAAGATCGGCGGAATTGTCAAGTTGACATGTTTTATATTAAAAGCGACATTTGTTTTTGAACTGATAGGCGCACTGATTATGATGCCGTCGTTCATTAAGGATGCAGGTGTCAAGGGGATATGGATGGCATTCTTTCATTCCATCTCCGCCTTTTGCAACGCCGGCTTTGATATCTTGGGCAGTTCACAGATGAAGTACCCATCTTTAACCGCATATGCCGGCGATCCGGCTGTAAATATTGCTATTATGGCGCTGATTGTGATTGGTGGTATCGGATTCCTCACGTGGGAGGATATCTATGAAAATCGCCATCACATCAGCCGTTATCGGATGCAAAGCAAGGTAATCCTTGTGACAACAGCACTGCTAATTTTGATTCCGGCAATTTTCTTTTTCTTTGTGGACTTTTCAGAAATGCCTTTGAAAGAAAGATTGCTTTGTTCGTTTTTTCAGTCTGTTACGCCAAGAACTGCCGGATTTAACACTGTTTCTCTTTCTGCAATGACTGGAGCCAGTCAAGGGATCATCATTATTTTAATGTTGATTGGTGGTTCTCCCGGTTCTACCGCAGGTGGTATGAAAACAACTACTATCGCAGTGCTCATTTCCAATGCGATTGCGACATTCCGCCGGAAAGAGGATGCAAAATTCTTTGGCAGAAGAATTGAAAGCAAGGCCATAAAAAATGCTGCAACCATTTTTATGATGTATATCACGCTTTTTTTTGTGAGTGCAGTTATCATTAGCATCAAAGAAAATCTCCCGTTGAGTGTATGCCTATATGAAACCGCATCTGCTGTTGGAACCGTGGGTTTGACACTGGGAATTACGCCGGAGCTTAGCGTACTCTCACAGGTCATTCTGATTCTTTTGATGTTCCTGGGCAGAGTTGGCGGATTGACGCTTATCTATGCGGCACTCTCTAAAATCGATCAGAATCGTTCTAGACTGCCACAGGAAAGAATAACCGTTGGGTAAAGGAGGAAAATACGATGAAATCTATTTTATTGATCGGATTGGGGCGCTTTGGGAAGCATATTGCGCTACAGTTAAATCGTCTTGGGCATCATGTCATGGCAATCGACAAGGATGAAGAAAAAGTGAATGATATCATGCATATCGTCACAAATGCACAGATCGGTGACAGCACCGATGAAGCATTTTTGCGTTCTTTGGGCATTGGAAATTACGATGTTTGTATTGTGGCAATCAGCAATGATTTTCAGAGCTCATTGGAAACTACCGATCTTTTACATGAATTGGGTGCAAAATTTGTGGTGTCTCGTGCAGAGCGTGACGGACAAGCAAAATTTTTGCTGCGCAATGGTGCGGATGAGGTGATCTATCCAGAAAAACAAGTGGCAAAATGGGCGGCAATTCGGTATAGTACAGACCATATCTTAGACTATATCGAGTTGGATGACACGAATGCTATTTTTGAAGTGCCTGTGCCGGATTCTTGGATCGGCATGAGCGTTGGACAGGTTGATATCCGAAAAAAATATCATATCAATATTATGGCAGTTAAACGAAACGGAAAAACAGATCTGATGGTGACGCCTGATACGGTTCTGACAGAGGAATGTACACTACTGGTACTTGGCACATATAAGGCGTTACAAAAGTGTTTCCGTATATAGTATAATACCAAAAAGTGGAGCGGTGAACATGATGAAAGAAGCAATATTCATGCTCGTTATAATAGGAACATTTGGATATGTTTTTTTTCTAGTGAGACAGCTCGATCGATTTTTGGAAAAAAACCGAAGGCTCCAAATGGATGCGGCTAAAAAGAAAGAGCCATCTTGCGTGATTCTTGAAGGGGATCTCTCGGAAAAAGAAATCATAAATGCAGTACATCGCTTTCAAAAAAAACATCAAGATATGCGCATCATGCTCTATGACTACACACAGATAGATCTATCAAAATATACATCTTCGGATATGAACTAAGAACTTGTTTTCATAGAGTCCAACCTATCTTTTTGGCCAATTTTTCCGAATGCTTTGTGAGAAATCCTTGCCAGACACAAAGCTTACCTGTGGATTTCTGCCTTGCATTTGAAAAAAGTTTCTCGAAAATCTGGACATTTTCTTTATGAGAACAAGCTTCAAAAATAATAGACACATTCACAAATTTATGATATAATAAATTTGATTAAAAAAGTACAATGTACGCAGACATACAAAAGATAGGACTGTGGTGATAAATAATATGGAGCCAAAAATAGGGTCTAAACATGAAAAAATGCCAACGCATACGCTTGTATGTCTTTCTGCTGCGCCATCTAATGCAAAAATTGTTCGCACGGCGGCAAAAATGGCAGATGCCTTCGGCGGAGCGTTTACAGCACTTTATGTAAAGACAAAACATGGAGAGCATATGAGTGCGCACGATCAAAAGAGGCTGCAGGAACATATGCATCTAGCAGAATTGTTGGGCGCTGATATTGCAACCGTTTACGGGGAGGATGTGTCCTATCAAATCGCCGAATTTGCAAGACTTTATGGCATTACTCAAATTGTAATTGGCAGAAGCAGCGTCAGACGTCGTCATTTTTGGAGTAAACCAACGCTTACAGAAAAGTTGTCAGAAATGGCGCCGAATCTTGATATCCATATTATTCCTGATTCAACTGTAAGGATAGTACAAAAGCCAAGGCGTGAAGATTTTGTCCGTCAACTCGTTCCTCGTCCAAAAGATATGATAATCACTGCTTTGTTGCTTTTTGTTGCCACCTTAATCGGTATATTCTTTCTGAAACTCGGATTTACAGAGTCAAACATTATTGCAGTCTATATTTTCGGCGTGTTGTTGACATCTCTTGCTACGAAAGGCTTTGTATGCAGCTTGATTGCCTCTGTTTTCAGTGTGTTTCTTTTTAATTTTTTTCTGACAGAACCCAGACTGAATTTTCATGCATATGATGCCGGTTATCCTGTCACTTTCGTAGTTATGCTTGCCGTATCGATTCTGACTGGTACGCTTGCTTCTCGATTAAAAGATCAGGCAAAATTGTCGGCGCAGACGGCTTTTCGTACCAAAGTGCTTTTGGACACGAATCAGCTATTGCAAAAAGCGAAGGACGAGCATGAAATCATGGATATTACAGCAAACCAGCTGGTGAAACTTTTGGATCGGGATGTTGTAGTATATCTTGAAGAAGATGGGAAAATTGAGAACGGCCATCTGTATCGGAAAATCGCTGAGGTAGAGGAGCAGCGTTTCTTTTCTAGCATAGAAAGAAGTGCTGTCATCTGGGCTTTTTCCAACGAAGCGTGTTCAGGCGCAACCACGGATCGATATGGCGATGCGATATGTTTTTATCGACCGGTCTGTATCAATCACAAGGTGTATGGTGTCGTGGGTATATATGTCCACCATGCGCTGTTAGACACTTTTGAGAATAGCATATGGCTTTCCATTTTGGGAGAATGTGCATTAGCGATCGAAAACAGCCGCAATGCCAAGGAAAAAGAACAAGCTGCGGTACTTGCCAAAAACGAACAGCTTCGTGCGAATTTGCTTCGTGCAATTTCTCATGATCTCCGGACACCTCTGACTTCGATCTCCGGCAATGCAAGCAATCTCTTATCGCATGAATCGCAGCTGAGCCAGGCAACTAAAATGCAGATGTATACAGATATTTACGATGATGCACAATGGCTGATCACGCTTGTGGAAAACTTATTGTCTGTTACGCGGATTGAAGATGGCACTATGCACCTGCACACTTCCGTTCAGCTGATGGAAGAAGTTGTGGACGAAGCCTTGCGGCATATTCATCGCAAAAGCACAGAGCATCCCATATCTGTGACCTATCAACAGGAACTGATCCTTGCACGTATTGATGCGAAGCTAGTGATACAAGTTATCATCAATTTGGTGGACAATGCTATAAAATATACACCTGCTGGTTCTGAGATTCGGATTATCGTATCGCAACAAGCAGAAACTGTAAGTGTCAGCATTGAAGATAATGGTGAAGGTATTCCGGATTCTCTTAAGTCCCGTGTTTTTGAGATGTTTTTTACCGGGAAGAATCAGATTGCTGACAGCCGCAGAAGCCTTGGCCTGGGGCTGTCGCTTTGCAAGTCGATTATAAATGCCCATGGCGGCGAGATTACACTGACAGACAATACGCCCCATGGTTCTATTTTTACATTTACATTACCATCTGGAGAGGTGAACATCCATGAATAAACCGTTGATTTTAGTGGTTGAAGATGATGCGTCTATTCGAAATCTGATGATCGCTACGCTGAAAGCACATGATTATAAATATATTACCGCTTTTAACGGAAAGAGTGCAATGATGGAGGCGGCTTCTCATAATCCGGACATCATATTGCTTGATTTGGGGTTGCCGGACATAGACGGCGTTGAGGTGATCCAGCGCATTCGGACATGGTCTAATACACCAATTATTGTCATTAGTGCAAGAAGTGAAGATACAGATAAAATTGTGGCTTTGGATCAAGGGGCAGACGATTATTTGACAAAACCGTTTTCTGTGGAAGAACTGCTCGCGCGTCTTCGTGTGACCCAGCGGCGTTTGGCGGTCATGCAAGCGGGGACAAATACAAACTGTGCTGTATTTACCAATGGAAAACTCAAAGTGGATTTTATTGCAGGGTGTGCTTATTTGGAAGAAAAAGAACTGCATCTGACACCGATTGAATATAAATTGCTTTGCCTGTTGGCACAGAACGTCGGGAAGGTGTTAACACATACTTATATTACGCAGAAGATCTGGGGCAGCAGCTGGGAGAACGATATTGCTTCCCTGCGCGTTTTTATGGCAACTCTTCGAAAAAAATTAGAATCCACACCAGATGCGCCGCAGTATATTCAGACGCATATTGGCGTGGGATATCGGATGATGCGGGTGGAATAGGATTCATATAAAAGAATAGATGTGCGGAATTTCGAGTAAAATATCGATTTTATGAGCAAAATAGGGTGTATCCGTGTATCTACGGAGCATCAGGGACCAGCGAGACAGCAGGAGATTATGGGCAATTATCAGGTTAACCGCATCTTCTCCGAGAAGATTTCGTGAGAAAACAAAGACCGTTCACAGCTAAAAGCTATGCTTGATTAATGTCATTGAGCCGACCTCTACTTGATATATGTCCTCTGGCGAACGGAAATACCCCCTAGAGCCGTTCGAGTTTGTGGAG
>CASDUD010000222.1 GCA_949283725.1 uncultured Ruminococcus sp. | reverse complement strand
TCACATGCATCGCCATCTGCTTGTAATTAATTTCGCCGTCACTGCCCCAGATGCTATCAGCCATCAGCAGCGCATAGGCGATATCCATATCGCCGTCCGTAGCAGAATCTGCACCAGAAGCATTGACAATGGCCGTGCCGTTATCAACTTGCTGCCATGCCATAAGATTTGGGCCAATTTCGCTTAAATGTGCCCGATAGTAACGATACATACCGTCAAAGATTTCCTTTGCCTCACTATCATATTTCGCCATAGACGCAGCAATAATCATACCATATCCATGTGCTTCTGAAACGGTGACAGCTACCTCATAACCAGCTTCTGCATAGGTTTGCTCTCCATAAAACACGTAATATTGTGTTTCATTCGTAACATAAGGATCCTGTGCCAGATATTTTTCTTTCCAGTAATTGTAGAAATTGACGGTTTCTTCTGAAATTGTGCTGGTATTCAAAGGGTTCCCTTCATAGGTAGATGCTGGTATTGATATAAATGAAATAACACTTACTGTAGCAGTTGCTATTGCTGCAATTTTTACAATAAAATGATTCATGGAAATTCCTCCTGAAACGTCATCGGTTTTATTATAGCACGTTTTATCTGACAACGCAACAGAACGTGTTCACATACCCAGGGCTTACGCATGAACATACAAAATGCACAAGTTTATAGTTGTATTTTTGTTCCTAAATTGGTATGTCTAGTTCTTTTCTCTGAAATAATCAGGCACAAGTCAAACTTTCAAATGGACTTTTTGTGCAAAATGCCCTTCATGTGTAAGCCCTGTTGTGCCTATGTACATCTATTGACAAAAGGCGTTGTCTGTGATATGATGAGGATTAGGGAAGCGCTGACTAAATCCAGCGCGCAGATTGCGCCGGCAGATTGCGCCGTTAGATGAAATAAAAAGCGGAGCCAATACTTTGGTGCTTGGCGACTATTTTTGTGAAACGCTCTTAAAGGGTATAAGTATGACGGAAAAGGTGGAAGCAAGATGCTTGCTGAGCCATAGGCGGGATTTATTCAATGATTTCTTAGATTTCCTGTATGTTAACATGATGGGGACTTAAATGCCTCGGCAGAAAAAGCGCTTTTTCGGAGGTAACCTGTTGTTTTCGGCATCGAAAGGAGTGACATCTATGTTTCATCATCCTCTACTTATCACCATTCTGGCAGTTACTGTTGTATATCTGCTGGTTCTGGGGATTCTATTTTGGCGATTTCGAATTTCTATGCGTCAGCTTGGCAAAAAAATGCTGGAATGCCAAGAGGAGGAGCAAATCCGAAAAGAAAACGCCATCCGCCAGCAAGCATTGCTGGACGGAAAGCATTCTGAAGTAATTTTCAAACGTGCGATGCCCGATACACCTCTGGGAACGCCAAACAAATTGGAAAATATTGCCTACTCTTTGGCAGATGAAGAAAAGCCTCCTGCTAAGAAGGTATCCTCTCAAACGCAAACATAATATGCATCATCTAGGCAGAGCAGATAGACAGGAATATCTTCACAAAGAACCGACTCTGCTGTCTCGTCGGTACTGGACAACAACAAGGTCAGCGTTAGGGTCTTGCAGCTTTGCATGTGGTTAGCACAGTAATTTTCATCCCCTTTTAAACTGTTCAGCATATCTGTCAGACGCTGTGCTTCTGAACCGGCATCTTCTGCTTCTAGGCAGTCTGTAATCTGAATCTGGGAAATAGTGTACTCGCCCCCGATCTCTTCACTCAGTTTTTCCTGCTGCTGCGCCAAAAAGGCACTGTCATCAAGCAGTCCGCCATATACGTTGTCATACAGATAATTCATGTATTCCCGTACTGTGCAGGATTGTAGAAGCTCAACATCTTGAGTTAAGATGGCTGTGTAATAGTTGACAACTGCATCCAGTTCTGCTGCTTCCGTAAAATACCGCTTATCGTATTCCAGGGGTATGGCATGGCTATCATCATCTCGCATTATCGCACCATATGCCAAATCTCCCATTTCTACATCCGACATGGTGCTGTCCACCTCGTTTTTGTCCGTGCAGCCAGTACTACTCAATACCAGCAACAGGGAAAATGCACAGGCAGCCATATACTTCCATACACGTTTTTGAGATATCATATGCATAAATCCTTCCTTTCAAAGCCTTCTGCTGTGAAGCTTGTCCGCAAAACGCGAAACATACTGCTATTACTTTATCACATTTTATACCACTTGTCAACTGAGGCGCTGCCTTTTTACATCTTCATATTTTTCACTCGAAAGGAGATTTTATGCCACGTTTTTTTTTAGAAACACTCGATGAGTCGGATATTTGCATCACTGGTCCAGATGCTCGGCATATTGGACTGGCTCTACGAATGCGTGTGGGCGATCCGCTGACTGTCTGTGCCTATGGGAAAGATTATCAGTGCCGTATTCGCTCCATTTCGCCGGAGGAAGTCCATCTAGAAATGATTTCCGCTGCTCTGTGTGCCGCAGAACCATCTGTTGCCATTACATTATATCAGGCAATGCCCAAAGTGGACAAACTGGAACAAATTATTCAAAAGTCGGTTGAATTGGGCGCTGTCCGCATTGTGCCGGTACTAACCCGACGCTGCATCGCTCGCCCAAAACCCCAAGAATTCCAAAAGAAACAACAACGGCTACAAAAAATTGCTGTCTCTGCTGCCAAGCAGACCGGTAGAGGCATGATCCCTCAGGTAGACAAGCTGTACACATTCGACCAAATGTGTGATGAAATTTGCCAGGCAGACTGTGCTGTACTGCTTTATGAAAATGGCGGCGTACGGTTTGGCGAAGTGCCACTGGAAAAAGTACAATCGGTAGCGCTGATCGTGGGCAGCGAAGGAGGCTTTGACCCAGAAGAAGCGCAACAGCTGATACAAAATGGCGCAGTGGCCGTATGGCTGGGAGAACGCATTCTGCGCTGTGAAACAGCACCGCTTGCCGCCCTCTCTATTCTCATGCATCGAACGGGAAACTTATAATTATGCAGCACGGCATATTACATATTTTACACAAAATATATCGATGTGCATCTCGAAATTTTATGTATTTTTTGATGTATAAAAATGCTTGACAAGTCACAAGAAATATGCTATAATAAATAACCGAGCAGTTTTACTGTAAAAAACGATTTCTCAGGACTACTGTCAGCGGATAAGGGCTGATGGGCTGCTGTAGATATACACTACACAGATCAGGAGGTGAATTTCATGAAAGAGGGTATCCATCCGGTATTTGAAAAGACAACCATTACTTGCCACTGCGGAAATGTAATGGAGACGATGTCCACAAAGAAGGATATCAAGGTGGAAATTTGCGCAAAATGCCACCCATTCTTTACAGGTAAGCAAAAGCTGGTTGACACTGGTGGGCGTGTAGATCGTTTCAAGAAGCGTTTCAATCTGGACTAAGTCCTGTAATGATTGTTCTGCGTCTTTTGTGAAATCTGACACGGACAACACAATTGAAAAGGGGACGGTATCTTTCAGTTACCGTCCTTTTTTGTCTATCCAGGGAGGGGAATTTTGGATGGAATACCGTACCAT
>CASDUD010000221.1 GCA_949283725.1 uncultured Ruminococcus sp. | reverse complement strand
AAAAATGAAATCCATGTCTGGCAAGCAGTGGTTTTATCGTTTTTATATCTGTCAAATTCATCATTGTGCAATCACTTCTCCATTGGCAGCAAAATACTCTTCCCAAGGTGGGTACTATACAAGTAACAGGCTCGAACCGGCACACCAGTGATGCACCGAAGGGCGGCTCGATAGAGCAGAATCTGTTCCCGATAAGTTTCCAGCAGCTTTTGGGCATCAGAAACCACATCCGTTTTATAATCCACCAAAACAAATCCCTCTTCTTCCCGGAACGACAGGTCAATAATTCCTTGCAACATACTGTCTGCATCCTGATATCGGTGCAGAATCGCAGCAGCGGATTCATCTGCTCGGCACAAATCCCGGCATTGAACCTGAAATTTATATTCCCGCAGTACCTGATTCGATCGGCGCATGCGCTGATAAATCGCATCCCGGAAGAAGTTTTCCACCTGCGCTGAATCAATGGCATGGATTTGCTCCGATGTCAAATATCCCTTCTGATGCAAACGCTGCACCTCTGCGGAAACACTCTGTTCCGCCAGATGAAAATTGGCATATTGAAAAAAGGTATGCACCGCTGTACCACGCTCTGCCCCTGTCAACTTGTGCTGCTGTACAAATTTCGGACGTTTCCAGATGGGTGCCTGCGCATTGTGCAGTTCCTGCACGGCAGAAACACTTAGCAGCGATTCCAGCTCACTCTCCTGTGACACATAACAAAACCCAATGAGTTCCCGTAGCTGCTTGGTACACGCTGCATCTGCTTCTATCTTTTGAGGTATGGTTTCTTCCAAAGATTTTTCCATTTCGGGCACAGCAAAAGTATAATGAATTGCCAGACCATCTACCCATGCCGGTTTATCCCAGTGCTTTTTGGGCATATCCACCTTTTCCGACAATGCTGCATCATGCCGCAGTAACAGACACATCCACAGCCATTGTGCCATAGATGAAGCGGACTGCACCAAACGCGGTGACAAGGTACCATTTTCCGGAATCATGGTGGCATATTCTTCCAGGTATTTTCGCTGTTTTGTGACCAGCTTATCTGCCAACAAGGGGATCATCAGTTTTTGTCTAGCCCTTGTCATCGCTACATAGAGCAGCCGCAGTTCCTCGCTCTTGGACTGCATCTGGTTTTCCTGCTGTAATACTTCATAGGGCAGCGTCACAGCGCGAACATATGTATCTGGATCCTTGATACAAAGTCCCATCATGCCTGTATCAGAAAATAGTGCGGTCTTTTTGCTGTCCTGCGTTGAGAATTTTGTCTCTAGTTTTGCCAGAAAGACAAAGGGGTATTCCAGGCCCTTTGAACGGTGCATAGTCTTGACCGCCACAGCCTCTGAATCTCCCGCAGAAGCGCCCGACTGCTGGAAATCATTCCCACTCTCCAATAGCCAGTCAATATATCGCAGGAAGCCAGACACCCCATAGCGGGACGCCTCCGTATTTTCTATGTATTGTTTGGCATACTGCATTAGCAAATACAGATTGGCACGTTTCCGGTTTCCGTCCTTGGTCAGTTGCATAACTGATAGGAAATCGGTTCTGTCATAGATATGACGAATCAGTAGGTCAAGCGGCATCATGGCAGATGCCTGCCGCAGTTTTTGCAGCATATCCACCATCCCACGGCACTTTTTCCGCAGCAACGGCGGCACAGAGGACGGCTTCTTTTCAGTAGGCAAATCTGTCTCCAGCCCTGCCGCTTTTTTTACCGCTGAATACAGACTGGCATTCTTCGCCAGCATTCGCACTTGCAGCAGTTCATCAGGTGTAAACCAGAACAAAGGGGACAGCATCACAGCCGCCAGAGAAGTGTCCAACAGCGGATTGTCCAACACCCGCAACAAATCCAGCAAGATGGAAATTTCACGGGACTGTAAATATCCCTTCTCTTCCGGACTTTGCACCGGAATGCCTGCCGCTTCCAACATATGCGCCACCTGAATGCAATGCGCATTGTTGCGCAGCAGAATACAGAAATCTCCATAATGACAAGAGCGATTGCTGCCGTTCTTTTCCATTACGGGGACTTTTTGGGCAACCATCTGTTGTATCTTTGCCACGATGTACGCCACTTCTGCATCTGATTCCTCTGACGCCTGGCGGCAAATGGCAATTTCTACGCCCTGCGCCGAATCATCCAAACATTCGCCAAGCTCTGCACCAGGATATAATGCCTCTTCCTCTGTATAATCCACATTACCGCAAGTCGGAGACATCAAATGGCCGCAGACAAAATTGACAAAATTCAGCACAGCCGGGACACTGCGGAAGTTTCGATTCAACACAATATGACGGCAGATTTGGTTGTCCTGTTTGGCCGCTGAAATCGCATTTACAAAATTCTGGGGATTTGCCAACCGGAAACGGTAAATCGACTGCTTAGCATCACCCACCAAAAAGACATTGTCTCCATAGCGCAACTGCTTTGTCTGCGGATCAATGCAATTGCGGGACAGCAACTTGAAGATGTCGTCCTGCTTGTTGTTGGAATCCTGATACTCGTCAATCATAATGAGCTGATAATACGATTGTAACTCTCTTGCCAATTCCGAAGGATAAATCCTACCATCTGCCTGTCGGACAGCCAGCAGTTCCAATGCCAACCGTTCGCCATCCTCAAAACTCAATGCATTCTTCTGTACCTTTTCTGCCCAGATTCGCTCAGACAGTTCCTGCTCCATCTGAAACAAAATTGGCACAATAATTCGATGCTTTTCCAAATCTTCTTTGCCATATGGCATCACATCCATTATAAAATGCAGGATGCTGTCCTCCAACTTGCTATACTCACTGCGCAGTTGCTTGACATATGCGTAAGCATCTGCATCTGTAATAGATTTTTTCTTTTTCGGAAAAGGTTTTCGCTGTCGAAGCAAGCGTTTTTCCAGGATGGGTTCCGCTGCCGCTTTAGAAAGAGGGCTTCCCTCCGTCAGCCATGTCCAAAGCTGGCGAAAACACCGCATATCTGTTTCTACCCAAGGATACACCGTATTCTCTTGAATATCATCGTACAGTGTCATGGAAAGGTCGACCGCTTCCTGTGCAAGCTGTATGGCACGCTGCAAATCCTGCCGAAACTGCGTCATAAAAAATGTCTCATATACCGAAAATATCTCCGCCGGTTGATAACTCGCCAGCACTGCCTGACACCAGGCATCTCGGAACGGCACTGCCGCTAAATAGGTATGTAAATCGAGGAGAAGATTTTCCAGCGGCGAAAAGCTCTTCTCGCAGAAATGATCCCAAAGACTCTTCATCTCCTCCGGGTGTGTTTCCTCCCAATCGTCCAGAAGCTGTCCCAATGCCTTCTCCAAAATTACACTGGTCTCTGTCTCGTTTAAAATACGGAAACCGGCAGTAATGCCATCCTCTATCATATTATCTCGAATCAAGTCAAAGCAGAATGAACTGATTGTACAAATATGGGCACTTTGTAGTAAAATTTGCTGCTGATTGAGCCAAGCGTTTTCCGGATCATTTTTCAGCTGCGCTGCAATTGCCTGATAGAGTCTAGCACGCATTTCCGCTGCGGCATCATTGGTAAACGTAACCACAATTAGTCGGTCGGCTGGCACACGGTGCTCCGGCGAGGTATCCATCAATATCCGTAGCAGCCGTTCAACCAGTACAGATGTTTTTCCACTGCCTGCTGCCGCAGAGACAATACAGCCGCTGCCTCTTGCCGTAATGGCCTGCTCCTGTTGCTTTGTCCACGCCATTATGATCCCGCCTTTCCGTCCAATTCTTTCGCCAGTTCTTCCAGCGTCTCCATCAGCTTCTTTTCCCGCTGCTTCTGTGTCCTGCCATCTGTGCGGCAGTGCTGCTGTGTCAGATTGCCACAGATATTTTGATATATGCAATAGCTGCACGGGTCGTACATCTGCATCACCAGCGGTGTGGCATCGATCACGCCAGCATATACATTTTCACCCATCTGCACCAACATTCGTCGAGTATAATCTTTCAGAAGCTGCATTTGCTTTTCCGAAACAAATGTACCCGTTCGATCGTCAATCTGATGGTTGGCATCGAGCTTTCCGGGAATATAGATACCCTCACCTTTTTCCTCCATCAGTGTCAGCAATTTGGCGTCTCGCAGCAGTACACCATTCATGCGATATGTATCATGCTGGTGTTGCTCCGGTGTCACCTGTTCTCCTCGTTTCAAGTCACACTTAACCTTTCCGGATGGCAGATACAAAACACCTGCTGGATTTGCGTGCGATAAAAGTGTTCCTGGAGAGGTAATGGCAAACAGATATAAAAGCATCTGCATATCCAATCCATAGAGCAAATTTCCCAGCGAAAATGTCTTTGTGCCGCTCTTATAGTCAACAACACGCACCCAAACCTTTTCCTCTGAGGTACACAAGTCCACTCGATCCACCTTTCCAGAGAAAATGAGTGTTTTGCCGTCAGGAGTCTGAAAACGGATTGCTGGAAAATCAGGATTATCCGGCGTAATTTTCAGTTCCATCTGATAGGGCACAAAGGCGGATTGCCGAAGTTCCTGCTGCATATGCACCAGCATGGGCATCATCCATGCAACCGTCCGACGGTAAAGCGCAAGATCTCGCCCTCGCTTAGAGAAATCGCCGCCCATTTCCACCGCCCAATACTGCTTACTGTATGCCATTACTGCATCAGTCAATTTTTCTTTGGAAAGCGATACAAAAGCATCTTTATCATAGGTTTTCAGCAGCTGCTCCAAACAGTAGTGAATAAGATTTCCACTTCCAGCACCTGCCATCTCTACTCGGCTACGGCTGAACAAATGCAGTATATCTCGGCAAAAATAGGAAAATGGACAAAGCGCATATCGTTCCAAAGAAGAGGCAGACAAATACAGAGTATCTCCCAGATAAGATCCTACCAACTGTGGATCTTGGATTTGATAGTGCGCTACCACATCATCTTGATTCTCCCGCTGCAACTGTGTCAAAAGCGATTGCATCCGACTACGATACAACGGGTCTTCCGAGAGTACCGTAAAAATACTCTGCATCTGGGGGCTTTTCGCCGCATAATTCTGGACAAATTGAAAATAAGCCGCTCGCATGGTGCCAGCATAGTAAGCAGGCCCTAGTGACTCCCGATGCATCAAAAGCTGAGGCGTATCGGAAAACATTTCCCGAATTTGCTCTATCACTGCGGCAGGATAACATTTCTGATGGGCAATATCCACTTGGGGATAGGTCATATATAACATCTGTGAGGCTGCAGCAATCTGCTTATAGGCTGCCAGTCGAAAATCTGTCATCTGCACTTCTTTTCTTGTTCGAAACAGAAGCTTATGCTTTTCCAGTTCCAAGCAATCCCGTTGGGAAAATAGAGCACTGCCTTTTGGCTGCGAGGGGAAAGAACCTTCGCACACGCCCACCAAAAAAACAATCTTTGTCGCATTAAAACGTGCCGTATTTCCTTGCGACAAAAGCACCGCATCCAAGGTGCGCGGCGGAATGGCACGCTGAATGGTTCGCATCATCGCAAACAATATGTTGCGGAACATGGCAGCATCCATTTCAAATTGCGCATACAACTCTGCCAGATGATCTAACACATCCATCAGCGCATTCCAAACAAATGTCCACGCCTGCTGCGTTTGCATTCGCTGAGATTCATCTGTAATTTCTAGTAGCTGACGGCCAAGCCGCTGCTCCACCTGTTCCTGCACAAGATACGCATACAGAATATGACAAAAAGAAATGCCCTTCTGCTTTACCCGCCATTTTTTTTGGTATATCTCTATAGATCCCCACAACTTCTGGCGAATCGGCTCCACAGCATCCCAGTTACCACCCGAAAACGGCTTTCGCCAGGTCTTTCCTTCCACACGCCATGTGTAGCAGTAGTTTTCCAGTTCTGCTATTTCCTGTGACGTACAAGTGGTCAATCCCGTCTTTCCCAATCGAAGCAGCCACTCGGTTTCCGGCTGACGAGCACTGAGCAATTCTACCAGAGTATGTACATAAATTAACAGAGGCGTATATAGCATAGGATTCTTCGCATTCATATGATAAGGAATCCCATATCGTTCCATCACAGTTTCCAGAATGCTCTGATAGTCCGTCATTTGATTTGTCAAAACAGCGATGTCCCGGCAGCGCAGAGTGGTATCTGCCGCCAGTAACCGGCGTATAGTAGCACATACATAATCTATCTCTTCATTAGGGGTCTCTGCTGCAAACAGATGAATATGCTGCGCCTGTGCCCCATAAGAGGTACCATCCCGAAAAACATGGTCGCTCAGCCACTGCAAATCAGGCGCACGAAATCGCGTTTCTGCCGTGCAATTGACCAGTTCTACCGATATATGCAGCTGTCTTGCCATCTGACAAATGCGATAATACGTCTCCTGCACCGAAGCAAACATCGAAAACGGTGTTTGTTCCAAGTTATCCATGCAGAGAGCAATGGTAATTTCCTTACAGCCAGAAAACAGCACGGATAACATCTCATACTCATCTTCTGTAAAAATGTCAAATTCATCGATAAAAACACAATCCCCCACAAATGCATCCTGTCCATTGGCAACCGCTGCGGCTTCGGTGATGTCGGATTCAGTATCTTTTTTCTTTTGTACCGCCAAAAGCCGGTCATATGTCTGATAGATGTATGACAAATCCAGTAATTTCGCCTGCAATCTGCCGGTTACCGTACCACTTGTCTCATACAGCTGCTGAGCAGTGATACCGTTTTGCCGCATCTGCGCCAGCACCGCAGACAATTCTTCCACAAATGCCACCTGCTGGCACTGTTTTTCATAAAATTGCAGCAAATGTTGCTGTGTCAATTCCGAAAGTGCCTGGTACAACAATGCCGTCTTGGTGAGCTCATCCGCATAGGTTTTATCGGTGTCTAACATTCCGTACTGTTGAAATACGGCTCTTGCAAGCGATTTGAAACTGTATGTCTCCATCTGGTTGAACAGCGAAGCACCCAACGCATGATATAATTT
>CASDUD010000220.1 GCA_949283725.1 uncultured Ruminococcus sp. | reverse complement strand
GCAGGTGCGGCCGGGAATGACCGGGTGGGCGCAGGTGCATGGGTTGCGGGGAGATACCAGCATCGAAAAACGGGTAGAATATGATATCTGGTATATTGAAAACTGGAGCATCTGGCTGGATATCAAAATAATGTTCATGACCGTTTTTGGTGGAATGATCAACGAGGAAAAAATGCGGTAAATGGGAAGGGTTTGCTTTGAACTTGAAAATTTTGGTGGCGACGCACAAACCTTGTCGCCTTCCTAAAGGAGATGTGTTTCTCCCTATTCAAGTAGGCGCAGCCAATCACCTTCATCTCCCTGGAATGCAACGGGACGATACAGGTGATTCGATATCATTTAAAAATCCTCACTATTGTGAATTGACGGCTTTATATTGGGGCTGGAAGAATCTGGATGTTGACTACTTGGGCTTATGCCATTACCGGCGGTATTTTGCCGTGCGGACATTAAGAGGAAGCAAGTGGAACCGGATTGCCGATCGTGAAACACTAGAACGGGCGATTGGCAGTGGAATTATACTACCCAAAAAGAGACGGTATTTTATCGAAACCAATTATAGTCAATATGCGCATGCCCATCATGCCTGTGATCTGGATATGACTCGTTGTATTTTGGCCGAGCGTTGGCCAACTTATTTGCCTGCTTTTGACCGGGTAATGAGACGAACGAGTGGTCATCGTTTTAACATGTTTGTGATGCGCCGTGACATATTGGATGTCTATTGCAGTTGGTTGTTCGATGTTTTGTTTGAATTGGAAGCGCGGCTGGATATTCGGGATTATAGCGCGAACGATGCTCGAGTGTTCGGTTTTGTAAGTGAACGATTGCTGGATGTATGGCTGGAGACGATAGGGGCGACTTATACTGAATTACCGGTTGTTTTTACAGAAAAGCAGAACTGGATTAATAAAGGAGGGGCATTTCTTAAACGTAAGTTTATGGGTCAGAACCAGAAAAAAGCAATGAACGCATCGATACGATTGCCGCATAAATCGACCAAACTGGAGAAGTTCGGTGTAAAAAGGTTGCTGGATAGTGATGCACAAGGCTTTGTGAGGAAACCAGATATATTGGTTTCGGTGCTGATACCGATCTATAATAGCGAAGCGTATATAGATCGCTGTTTGCGATCGATTCAGCAGCAGAGCTATTCCTGTTTGGAAATTTTGGTGGTTGATGACGGGTCGGTTGACAAAAGTCTTCAAATCTGCGAAAAATTTGCGGCTGCAGATACAAGAATCCGTATTTTGAGCCAGAAAAATAGAGGAGTATCTGCGGCCCGGAATACTGCTGTGGAAAATGCCCGAGGAAATTATATTGCTTTTGTGGATAGCGACGACTGGGTAGAGCCAACGTATATTGAAAAAATGCTGTCGGCCTGTTTGGCGAACCACACCAGCATGAGTGCTTGCAACCATTGGATACACACAAGTACTAGATGTATTCCGCGTTTTCGCGGGGTTCCAAGCGGAGTGCTAACTGCTCGGACTGCCTGTGAAAATATTCTGTATGACGCACCTCCTGATGTAAGCCCTTGGGGAAAGCTGTATGACGAAAAACTGTTGAGGAAAATTTGGTATCCGGTAGGGAAATGCTACGAAGATACATTTTGCATTGCTGAGTTGGTCTTGAATGCCGGCCGGATTGCCTATGTGGACGAACCGTTGTATTGGTATTCCATCCAGCCTGATTCTATTAGTCGTGGTAGTTTCAGAGTTGACAAATTGGACTTTATGGAAGCGGTTTCGCACATGACGGACGTAATGTGCCAATCTTTTCCAGATATGCGTCAGGGAGCGGTGCGTCGAAAAGTACATGCAGCGTTGAGTGTGCGCCGCTATTTGGTTGATTGCTCTCCGGAAGATGAATTGCTTCGGAATCGGTTGGAAGCGCTAATTCGCAAAGCAGGCGGAGACGTATTGCTGGATCCGAGAGCACCCATGCGCGATAAAATAGGCATAGGAGCAGTAATGTTGGGACATTGGGGATATGATTTTTTCTGGAAGACCTATAAAAGGTGGGTGCGGCCGGATTGAAAAGCAGAGCAGAAATTGATTTTGTGATTATGTGGGTGAATGGCAATGATCCCATATGGAAAGAAAAAAAACAGCGATATTTGCCGAATGCTCAACAAGATGATCGTGAAATTCGATACAGAGACTGGGGTTTGCTACGATACTGGTTTCGAGCAGTGGAACAGTGCGCGCCATGGGTGAGAAGAATTTATTTTATTAGCGATGGGCAAAAGCCTGCATGGCTCAATGAGGAGCATCCGCAGTTGCGAATTACCGACCACAGAGACTTTATTCCTTTAAACTATCTTCCTACTTTCAGCGCAAACCCTATTGAGTTGAATCTGCACCGGTTGCCAGAGCTGGCAGAACAATTCGTGTTTTTTAATGATGATATGTTTTTACTGCAACCCGTACGGCCAGAGGACTTTTTCGTTCATGGACTTCCGGTGGATGATGCAGTTTTGAGTCCCATTATGCTAACTAAAAAACAAGATATTGGCAACATAGTTGCCAATGATATGGCCGTTATTAACACCTATTTTGACAAAAGAAATGTGATTAAGCAGGCACCCGGTAAATGGATGAATCCGCGCTATGGCCAAAAATTACTGCGCACGCTATGCCTGATGCCGTGGCGTCATTTTGCAGGGTTCTACAATGATCATCTTCCCCAACCTTTCCTTAAACAAACTTTTTGTGAGATTTGGCACCAAGAGGCGGATCTGTTGGAAGAAGTGTGTACTCACCGTTTCCGGGATTATCAAAGAGATGTAAACCAATGGCTGATGCGCTATTGGCAGTTCGGAAAAAATTGTTTTATTCCAGGATCTCCCTACCGTGGAAAGGACTTGAATGTGCTTTCAGAAGAAACTGTACCACATATTTTAAAAAGAAAAACGCGAATGATTTGCATTAATGATTCTGATGAGATCAGCGACTTTGCAAAAGTCCGTGAAAATGTGGAACACGCTTTTCAGCAGATCTTTCCCGAGCGCTCACGATTTGAAAAAGAGGAAAAAAGAGAAACAGGAGGACACGTATGAAACAAACAGTTCCGGTTGTTTTTGCTACGGATAAGGAGTTTGCACCGTATTGCAGCACGTCTATTGCAAGCTTGTTGAGAACGCGGGACCTCGAGCGGGAATACCGAATCTATGTGTTTTATGATAAGTTAGACTCGGAAGATAAATGCTTATTAGAGAGCATGTCACAGCCGGGGGCGTCAGTGGAATGCGTAAATGTTTCCGGATATATTGATAAAAAACTGTTCTATACACATGGTCGGCAATCGATTGCTACTTATTACCGCTTTTTTGTAGGAGATGTTTTTCCGCAATATGATAAAATCCTTTACCTTGACAGCGACATCGCAATTTTAAAGGATGTAGGAGAGCTGTATGACGTTGAACTTGGCAATAATCTGTTGGGAGGTGTGGTAATTTATCGGGGTAAGCCGGAAGAAAAACGGAGCAAAGAAGAATATCTAGAGCGAACTATGGGGGTTACTCCGGATAAGTATATCAATGCTGGGATCCTGGTTATGAACCTAGAGTTGTTTCGACAGGAAAAGGTACAAGAGAAGTGCATTTCGTATCTAGAAACACATCGTCAATTGAAATGGATGGATCAAGATGTGCTAAATGGAGTTTGCAAAGGGCGCATTCTGTTCCTACCTGAGAAATGGAATATGTCACAATTCTATTATGATGCCGACTATTCAGATGGGGGTGCTATGGATGACGTTGCTATTGTGCACTATCTGAATCGTCAGAAACCTTGGTGGGTAAGCTTTCGACGGTGTCATCTTTTTTTCTATCAGGCTGCTTCTTGGACCCCTTACGCAGATAGTTTGCGATGCCAGTTATTGGCATGCAATAATGTGTCAAGTAAAAATCCTCGGCAGGAAATGATAAAGATGGCTAGTCGCGGGGAGGTTGGACCACGCTTTTTTTTGCGATGTGTGCTGGTATGGGCAAAAGGAAAAGCTAAAAGGTTCATTAAGCGATTTGCCAAGTAAAAAAAGAAGGGGCTCTAACACATGAAATTTGGATTAGTCGTATACAAAGAAACAAAAAACATCGGGGATGATATTCAATGCTATGCCGTTTCCCGTCTGCTTCCTAGTGTGGATATAGTTTTGGATAGGGAACATTTGGATACGGTAGAAAGCGATGAGCCTATCGCTGCGGTCATGAACGGCTGGTTCCTGCACAAAAAATGGAACTGGCCTCCGGCAAACTGCCTGCGGCCGCATTTTGTGGCCTTTCACTACGCAGAGTATCGCGTTGCACAATATTATGGTGAATATATTAAAACGAAATTTTTAAGTGGGCCCGGGCTGGATTATCTCAAAGCTTGGGCACCAATTGGGTGTCGGGATCTTAATACCGTAAAATTGCTGGAAAAATTAGGAGTAGAGGCGTATTTTTCTGGTTGCATGACATTGACGTTGCCACAGATGCCACGAATTGAATCAAAATCCCCCTATGTATGCTTCGTAGACGTGGATGCGAAAGCTACGGAAGTTATGAGCGACCAAGCGAAGAAGCAGGGGATGGATTGCCGAATCATGACGCACTTGATCAAGGAATATAGCGCTGATACACCTTGGCAGGTCCGTGCACAGCAGGTAGAGAAATTGCTTACGGTTTATCAAAACTCGACCTGTGTAGTCACTAGCCGCCTCCATTGTGCGCTGCCTTGTTTGGCGCTGGGGGTTCCAGTATTGCTTGTCCGCCCGGATTTGGATAATGTACGCTTTCAACCATATGTACAGTGGATGCATACGGCTACTGTTGCCGATGCTCGAAAAGGAAAAGTGTCCTATTCTTTCTGTAACCCGCCGGCTAATAGTGGCATGCATCAAGAAACTCGGGAAGCCCTTATTCAGTCTGTGCGCAAATTTGCTGAGACTTCTAAAAGTATTCCGGAAAGATATAGTCTTTCGGAATACGACCGGCTTGTATGGCAACAACAGGTGATGCGTGAGGCGTTGGAGGAAAGCCTGGAAAACTATAAGTTTGATGTATTATCCTATGAGCGAAAGTTTAAAGAATTATTCAGAAAAAAAGGGGCTGGTGACAAAACTGGCGCATCGGATAAAAAACTTGAGATGGACAGCTCTATGCTGGAAAAGTTGTATTACAACATTAAAGTAAATGGATGGAAGGTAACCCTTCGAAAGATAAAGGAAAACATCAGATGATAAGTTATACCACGATTGCAGAAAAAATCAAGGCGCGAAAATTCCTTTTGGAGGAATTGGTCAAACGGGATTTTAAAAAGAAATACAAGCGGTCAATATTGGGGATTTTTTGGTCTGTTCTGTCGCCAGTGTTAACGATGCTGGTGATGAGACTGATGTTTACTCAGTTCTTTGGTCGTGACATACCTTATTATACGACCTATATTCTGGCAGGTAATATTGTATTTTCTTATTTCCGGGATGCTACTTCAGAAGGAATGAGCGCAGTTGTGGGTAATTCGCGGATTTTAACTAAAATTGACCTTCCACAAATGCTGTTTGTACTTTCCAAATCTATCTCTTTTGCATTGAACTTTGGTATTAGCATTGTAGTATTTTTTGTTTTCTGTGCCTTTGATGGGATTCCTTTTGGGTGGCACTTTGTAACGCTGATTATCCCTACGATTCTTCTGTTTGTGTTTAATTTGGGAATTACGTTAATTCTATCAACGCTCTATGTATTTATGAAGGATATTCGGTATCTTTGGAGTGTATGCCTAAGACTTTTGATGTATATGTCGGCGGTATTTTACCGAATTGATGGATATCCAGAAGCCATGAAGCGGTTGTTTTGGCTGAACCCTGTCTATGTGTATATTACCTATTTTCGGGAAGTAGCAATGGAAGGGCGTGTCCCTTCTGGATTTGTTCATGCACTTGCGATCGGATATGCAGTAGCGGCGTTTGTCGTGGGGGGATATATTTTCAGAAAATACGAAGATACTTTTGTGTTCTATTTCTGATTAGGAGGAATGCAAGTGCTTGATGTCAAAAATCTCAGAATTGCATACCCGGTGGGAGATGTTCTGGATATTGGGCTGAAAGAAACGGTTATCCGAAAGATCAAGAGAGACTTTCAAATCCGTGAATTTGTAGCGGTGGATAATGTCTCCTTTTCTTTAAAGCAGGGGGATATGTTGGGAATCATCGGCCACAACGGTGCAGGTAAAAGCACCTTGGCAAAGGCGATTGCCGGAGTGGTAAAACCGACCTGCGGAACTATTGCCCGAGGCGGAAAAGTCACAGCCCTGCTGGAATTGAGTGCTGGTTTCGACCCGGATTTAACAGTGCGAGAAAATACAATTTTACGTGCTGCTATGATGGGGTATTCCAAAGAGTACGCTTTGAAGGCGTATGACCATATCATTCAATTTGCGGAATTACAGGGATTTGAGGAACGAAGCTTTAAGCAGCTTTCTTCTGGAATGAAGGCGCGGTTGGGATTTTCTATTGCCAGCCTAGTAGATCCTGAGATCCTGATTTTGGACGAAGTGCTGAGCGTTGGTGATAGTGGTTTTCGGAAAAAGAGCGAAAAAAGGATGAAGGAGATTATAGGAGGTGGGGCTGTTACCCTTTTGATCTCACACTCCATGCGTCAAGTGCAGTCGCTTTGCAATAAAATCCTTTGGTTGGATCATGGCCGGCAGATTGCATTTACAGACAAAGTGGAACTGTATTGCACAGCTTATGAGGAATTTATGCGCACCAAAGAGTTGCCTAAAACAGAAGAAGATGTGGTGCGCTTGGCTCACTCGTATACTGAGTGGAAACAGTCAGAGACCGAACGGGCTGCCCGTATTGAGACAAAAAAGCTAGAGGCGATTCTTGAGAATGGAAAGAATGAAGCGGCAGTGAAGGCGGCGGTGGCAATTTTACGCAAGCAACGGCCTGAACTTCTTGCTTGAAAATTCGAAACATAAAGACAGGGACGGCCGTGTCAGCCGTCCCTGTTGCAGTTATTCCCGAATCTGCACCTCCACCCCATTGACCTCCACGCCCTCCTCGGCGCGGATGAGGATATACCGTACCCCGTCGATCACCCGGGTTTCCACCAGGTCGCCGCGTTCGGGGTTGACCTGGATGGTCACATCCGGGCAGCGCAATTCCAGGTGCTTGGTGTCCACCAGGTTGCGGGGGCTGAGGGTGGTCTCCGGGCCGAAGTCCTCGTCGAAACGGTCGGCAAAGGCGTCTACACGTTCTTCTGATACGCCGCAGTCGGCGAGCATTTCGGTCACCTGGCGGCGGTTCAGTACCAGGGGTTCCGGCTCGTGGCTTTCCTTGTGTTCGGTGATCAGGCTGCAGAGCTGCTCCTGCACGGCCTGCACCACCTGGCAGCTGCAGTCTTCGCCCAGGGATTCCGCCAGGATCGTCTCGAAGGTTTCCTTCTGCGCGGCGGCGGGC
>CASDUD010000219.1 GCA_949283725.1 uncultured Ruminococcus sp. | reverse complement strand
ACACACTGACACATGGCGGACTGTTCACGATCCACCGGGTAGCTCGGCACGCCCTGTCGAGCTGCACGGTCCATTACCAAAGCACCCCCTGCCACAAGTGTCTCTTTGTTCGCCAGCGCAATATCTATACCTGCATCAATTGCAGCCAATGTGGGCAGCAAGCCTACCATGCCTACTACGGAATTGAGCAGGATATCTGCATGGGTATCTGAAGCGATTTCACAGAGTCCTTCCATCCCTGTCAACACTGTAACCGATACATCGGATAAACGCTGACGCAGTTCGGTATATTGCGTGGTATCAAAAATACAAACTTTTTGGGGATGGTATTTCCGCACTTGAGATTCCAACAATGCTATATTATGATGCGCTGCCAGCGCATACACCGGCAGTGCATGCGCCTGTGCCACATCGAGTGCCTGCGTTCCGATAGAACCTGTGGAACCCAGAATAGAAACGCTTTTTTTCATCATGCCCACTCCTTCTGAACTGTCCGCCACGATTTTACGACCTTTGGAGCCAATACCGCACAAAGCATACTGGACAGCTTTGTACGGTATTGTGTAAAATTATCCTCACAAATAAAACACGGTATACATACTTTCCAGCGCATAGAACGCCGGTACGGTAAACAGCACGCTGTCAAATCGATCCATTACGCCGCCATGTCCCGGCATAATGTTCCCAAAATCTTTAATACCCTGCTGCCGCTTAATGATCGATGCACTCAGATCGCCCAACACACTGATAACAGCACATACAGCGCCAATAAAAATCAGCCATAGATAATGCACATGCGCCTTCGTAATCAGGCTATAAATCCATGCAAAAATCACCATAACTACAACATCTGTCACAATGCCGCCAAAAAATCCTTCCACTGTTTTTTTCGGACTGATCTCCGGGCAAAGTTTATGCTTTCCAAAAAATGTACCGGCAAAATATGCCCCTGTATCCGCAATCCAAGCAGCACAAAGCGCCAAAATCACCGATGCCAGACCAAAGGTATTTCTCTGCAACATAATGTTCAGCATATTCAATGAATGAGATACCAACAGGGTAACGGCCGCAATAAACATCGTTTCCTGATACTTTACGTGCTGATGCCGCATCACCATCTCACAGAACATAGCAATAATACACAAAAATGTCATGGCGATGATAGCTGTTACATTGCCATAATACTGCAAAAAGGGCATAACAGCACCGAGCAGAAACCCTGCTCCCACAGAAATACGGCAGTGCAGACACTTACCTGCCCGAAACAATTCAAACAATGCCAAATCAATCAACAACGCCAGTGCCAGCGGAAACAAAAATGTGCGGTGCAGCACCAATACTAGCACTGCCAAAACACCGCCGATGACACCAGACAGGATTCGAACCTTCATATTCAGATGCCTCCAAATCGCCTGCCCCGCTTAGCATAATCCGCCAGTGCCTTTCGAAATTCAGCACGCTTAAAGTCAGGCCAAAGTACATTGGTAAAATAATATTCGGCATAGGCACATTGCCAAATCAGATAATTCGACAATCGAAGTTCACCACTCGGACGAATCAGCAAATCAACATCCGGCAATCCCGCTGTATACAGATGGTTGGCAACCGTTTTCTCTGTGATGGATTCTGGTGCCAGTGTCCCCGCCTGTACTTCCCGGGCAATTTCCTGCGCAGCGTGACGAATTTCATCCCGCCCGCCATAATTGATAGCAAGGATCAAGTTCATCTTTTCGAAATCCTTAGAATCCTTTTCAAGCTCTCCCATTCGCTTTTGCAGCCGTTATTGGAGTCGGCTCCGATCACCGACAAAAATCATGCGCACTCTCCGTTCCAGATACTGATCCGCCTCGCAGAGGTAGTCCCAGAACAGATCCATAATTGCATCAATCTCATCCTGCGGTCGCTTCCAATTCTCTGTAGAAAACACATAAAACGAAGCATTTCGTATACCAATATCACGGCAATACAGAGAAAGATCCTTAAAATTTTTAGCACCTTCCCGGTGGCCAAACTGTCGTGGCATTCCCCGCTTAGAAGCCCATCTCCCATTGCCATCCATAATAAAACCCACATGCTGAGGTAATACCTCCGGCAGTGCCGCTTCGCTGTGTACTTCTTCTGCATCTTTTTTCTTCGTAAAAAATGGCAGAGCCATATCTATATTCATCTCCTCTGTTTATTGGTCGCGCATACAGAAAATTTCATTTGTGCCTTGCCACTGCTGAAAAAGCACAAATGAAACCATTCTGCTCACCTTAGAGTCTGTTTCATATCATTCCGCATACTATGCACAGTCCGTTGCGTCAGATGCTCATAATCTCCTTTTCCTTTTCAGAAACTGCCTGATCCACGGTGTCACAGTACTTATCCGTCAGCTTCTGCACCTGCTTCTCGCCATCCTTCATCTCGTCTTCTGTAACTTCTGAACTCTTCTTCATTGCTTTCAGCTTATCCATACATTCCCGACGAATATTCCGAACGGCCACCTTTGTCTCCTCGCCCATCTTTTTGATATCCTTACACAATTCCCTCCGACGATCTTCTGTCAACTGCGGGAATGCCAGTCGAATGACCTTGCCATCATTGGTCGGCGTAATACCAATATCTGAAGCTAAGATGGCCTTTTCGATTGACTTGAGCGTCGTAACATCCCATGGCTGGATAACCAAGATCCGCGCCTCAGATACCGATATCGCTGCCATCTGCTGAATTGGCGTCGGCACCCCATAATAATCTACCAGCACCCTGTCCAGCACAGCCGGATTAGCGCGACCGGCACGAATGGTTGTAAACTCATGTTCCAGACGACCAATGGACTTCTTCATCTTCTCTTCTGCATCTTTCATCAATTCTTTCATAGCAATTTTCCCGTATAGGGCTCCTTTCCATTCCATTTATTGTATGTGGATGGTTCCACATTATGCACACAAATTATTCTGCCTCCGACACAACAGTGCCCACTTCTTTGCCCATAATGGCATCATAGATATTTTCCGGCTGACTCAAGTCAAACACCAGCATTGGCATTTCGTTATCCCGGCACATTGAAGCAGCGGTACTATCCATAACCTGCAAAGCACTGCCCAATACGTCGCTGAATGTCAGTCGGTCATACCGCACAGCATCCTTGAACTTATGCGGATCTTTGTCATAGACACCGTCTACCATCGTCGCTTTCAGCAAAATATCCGCCTCTATCTCCACTGCCCGCAAAGTCGCTGCCGTATCCGTAGAGAAAAACGGACTGCCAGTTCCACAGCCAAAAATCACAACTCTGCCTTTTTTCAAATGCGAAATGGCACGATTTCGGATATAGGGCTCTGCAATCTGCTGCATACTGATGGCAGTCTGCACACGAACCTCAACGCCCAGCGATTCCAGCATATCTGCTACTGCGAGCGCATTCATCGTTGTCGCCAACATCCCTATGTGGTCAGCTCTGGTACGATCCATATGCTGGCTAGAGCGTCCTCGCCAAAAGTTGCCACCCCCGACAACAATCCCCATTTGCACGCCAGCCTGCACGCATTTCTGTATGCTCTGGCAAATCGGTAGCATTGTCTCGGCATCCAGACCTATTTTTTTCGGTCCCGCCAATGCTTCACCACTCAATTTCAGTAGAACTCGTTGATACTTTGGTTTCATGCATCCAATTCCTTTCCTTTGTTGTCAAATGCAGTACGTCATCAACAATGCTTCGCTAACTGCGCACGGCAACCCGACGGCAGCCCATCGGATTCGCCCACATTCTCTTCGAAGCACCAACTCACGGCAGGTGAACTTCTCTTCTCTATTTTACACTATTTTTCGTCAGTTGTAAAGCGATTTTTCACAAAAAAACAAAAAAAGATCAACGTTATCAATAAACATGAACCATTTCTCTGAATCTGAAATATCTCACAACCCACATCAAGTTGCACCTCAGCGCGAACTTATTTGGCTGCATTTTTAATTTTATCAAAAATTGGGGACATTGCATTCACACAGTTCTTTTTTCAGAAACGAAAGCTTTGCACAGTTCATCAGATTCGAAGCGCTGTAAATTGCAAGGAAGAAACAGTTCACGGAGATAATGCACATCTCAGCGCAGAAAAACGGCCAGAAGCAATCAAAAGGAATCAAAATAAAAAGGAAATCAAGTACCAGATCAATTGTAAACCATCCTCTATCCAAAATTATCCCGCAGCGGTCAATATGCTGCCAAGAAGAGAGAACATCAAAAAGCATCCATCCGGTGCAAAGTAGAACACGTTTTTGCTGTTGTAAAAAGGCTTATTCGGCTATTAAAAAACAAATTGGATATTTTTCTATGTCTAGCAGTTTTGCTGAGCATTTTTGTTTGAAGTGGGATGGAAGAACGGATTATTCGGTAGAGGTCTAAAGAATCTGCCAAAAAATATATTGAACAAAGCACTCGCTCAAGTCTACGCAGAAAAGCAAAAAATCCACCATCTGCCCCTTTAACTTTCGCTTTCATGCGTATAGCCAGAGGCAAAAATGGTAGATTTTTTGCAGCAAACACCATATTGTCTTTGTACAGTGTCACATAGAAAATAT
>CASDUD010000218.1 GCA_949283725.1 uncultured Ruminococcus sp. | reverse complement strand
TCGATGGGATCGTTCAGTTCAGAGAACGCATTGCCCATTTCCCGTGCATAGATAAAGTATTCGAATCGCTCGGTAAACGCAGGATCATCTGGTTTCCGCTTGGCAAGCGGCGAGTTTTCCACTGGATAATCATAGATGATGGTTGGCTGGATCAGCTGTTCTTCCACGAATGCGTCAAAAAAGGCAATGAGCACGTGTCCCTTTGTGGCGGCTTCTCCCTCTTCGACTTCCACATTTTTTTCCTTGGCGCAGGCTCTTGCGTCCTCGTCTGTTTCCCAGGCATTATAATCTACACCAGCATACTTCTGCACAGCCTCTACCATTGTCAGACGTTCCCACGGTTCTCCCAGTCGGATATCTGTTCCCTGATAGGTGATGATATCTTTACCGCAGATCTTCTTTGCAAGCGTGCGGTACATATCCTCGATCAGATCCATCATGCCGTGATAATCGGTATATGCCTGATACATTTCGATGGTGGTGAATTCTGGATTATGGGAAGGATCCATCCCCTCATTACGGAAGATACGCCCAACTTCATAGACTCGGTCGAATCCGCCAACGATGAGTTTTTTCAGGTTCAGCTCGGTTTCAATGCGCAGGAACATATCCATATCCAAGGTATTGTGATGGGTTACAAAAGGTCTGGCGGCGGCAGCGATCTGCAGCGGCAGCAGTACCGGTGTCTCTACCTCCAAATAGCCCATGTCATCGAGATAGGCACGGATTTCTTTTAGGATCCGGCTACGCGTGATGAATGTCTGCCTAACATCGGGATTTACGATCAGATCCAAATACCGCTGACGATAACGGGTGTCCTGATCTTTCAGTCCATGCCATTTTTCGGGCAAGGGCAGGAGCGACTTGGAGAGCATGGTGATCTCTTGGGCATGGATGGAAATTTCGCCCTTCTTTGTACGGAACACAAAGCCCTTTACACCGACGATATCGCCGATATCCCACTTTTTGAACTCCTTGAATGCTTCTTTTCCAATATCATTCATCCGCACATAAATTTGAATGCGGTCTGTATCGTCCCGGACATCAATAAAGTTCGCTCTGCCCATATCTCTCCAGCTCATAATTCTGCCGGCGATGGAGACAGGCTGTTTCTTTAGTGTATCCAGCTTTTGCTGAAACAGTTGTTCGTCACCAGCCGCTTCCTGCTGGAAGGCCAACTCTGTCTCTGTATAGGAAGCCTTGATGGGACCGGCTTTAGCAGTGACGTCATATTTGGTGATTTGATAAGGGTCATTACCATCGGCTTGCCGCTGGCGCAATTTTTCCACTCGAATCTGCCGCAGTGTATTAGTATCCTGCTCCTGTTCATTCACGGGCGGATTGGTTTTATTTTCCATAGTTCTCGTATCCTCCTCATATTTGCCTTTTGCGTCTGCGCATAAATATTGCGTGTTGGGTTATACAGACTCTGGCTTGCTGATTTCGAGAATCTCAAATTTTAATTCTCCTACAGGTGCTTCTACCATAAAAGTATCTCCCACTTTCTTTCTCAAAGCACCCTTTCCGATGGGGGATTCATCCGAGATTTTGCCATTTGCAAAATCAGCTTCATTACTGCTGACAATCTGGAGGGTCTCAATTTTATTCGAACGGAAGTTTCTTACCTTAATGGTCGCCCCAAGTCCAACCTCGTCGACAGATATGTCATCATCTTCTACAATCTCCGAATTATCCAGTGTGTACTGGATTTCCATAATCTGTGCTTCTAGAATAGCTTGCTCGTTTTTGGCTTCATCATATTCTGCGTTTTCCGAAAGGTCCCCCTGTGCACGTGCCTCTTTCAGCTTTTGTGCCATTTCTGCACGGCGTACTGTTACCAGATAATCTAGTTCTTCCTGTAATTTTGCTGCACCGGATTTTGAAATCTGCTTCTTTGCCATAGTGTTGATACTCCTTTAAATTTGGTTCAAAGCTTGTTTGAAACAAGTTTTCGGCGTATATTTCGTCCACGCACTTAATACGTTTTTAAGCAGTGTTGTTATGTTACTGTTTTATGGGCATATACGCCAGACAATGTTCTTATTATAATATATTTTTGTGATGTTGTCAATAAATTTTTTGCTAAGAGCGTTTCGCATCTTTTCAGTGCATTTTGCTGGTTTCTGCGTGAAAGATCCTTTCCAGGCGAAAGCCTGTCTGCGGATTTTTGTCTTGAAACCAGCGAAGATGCCCTCGAAAATCTACGCACGCCAAGATACGAAACAGGCGTTAAGAAATCTATACCTATGAGATGTTTGTATGCGTTTTTGCACTGTATTGCTCGTGTACTGGGCAGAAAACTGTCGATCCGCTGTGCTTTTTCGATTTTCAGCGGTGTGACTCTTTCCATGAAAACCATAGGAAATCTATACGGGATTTCGTAGAAAAATGCGAAAAAAGAGAAAACAAACCATAAAAAACGGAAAATTGTATTGACAAACCCGCAAAAAATGTTATACTTAAATTGTAACAAAATTATAGTTTCCGAAAAGTGGGGATTGCGCCAAAACTACATAAAAAGCAATGATCCCGAATTTGTAGGAGAAAGGAACAGACTAGATGAATATCTGGCACGATATCAATCCGAAACGAATCACTGTAGACGAGTTTGTCGCTGTGATTGAGATCCCTAAGAACAGTAAGGTAAAGTACGAGTTGAACAAGGAAACAGGCATTCTGGAAATGGATCGAATTCTGTATACCTCTACCCATTACCCGGCTAACTACGGGTTCATTCCTCGGACTTATGCAGATGACGGCGACCCGCTGGATGTGTTGGTGCTTTGCTCCCAGACAATTCACCCGATGACGATTGTGCGGTGTTATCCAATTGGTGTAATTCACATGATTGATAACGGTCAGCGGGACGATAAAATCGTCGCCATCCCGTGCAATGACCCAACCTATAACACCTACCACAACATTGATGACTTGCCAAGGCACATCTTTGAGGAAATTGTGCACTTCTTTCAGGTGTATAAGGAATTGGAACATAAAACAACAGCCGTGGATGAGGTGGAGGATGTGTATTCCGCCAAAGAAATTATTGCCGCCGATATAGAGCATTACATTGATACGTTTTGTAAGGGCTGATGGCGTGTTTTGCTTTTGTAGATCTTCGGTATTTTCCGGGAAATCGGCACGTTCGAATGGAATAGTTGCTTGGGAAATTTTGTTAAATACAGAAAACAGCGGCGAAAGCAGCAGTTTTCACAAATAGAAAGAGGTATGGTATATGGTATCAGCATCAGACATTTTGTTCAATCATGAGACGAATGTGGCTCCGCTGGGATTGGTCGTAATGGACAGTGCCAGAGAATTGGGCGAGAAGATTGACAATTATCTGGTAGAGTGGGCGCATAAGGGCGGCTATAATGTGGACACATTCCTGATTGAATGTGAATGCCCACGGTTTTCTTCTGGAGATGGCAAGGGGCTGATCAAGTCCACCATCCGTGGAAAGGATCTATTTATCATTGTCGATGTGGGTAACTATAACATCAAGTATCAGATGTTCGATCAGATGAATTCTATGTCGCCGGACGATCACTATCAGGATTTGAAGCGTATCATCCAGGCGGCGAGCGGAAAGGCACACAGAATCAATGTGATCATGCCAATCCTGTATGGCGGCAGACAGCATCGCCGGAACTATCGGGAATCGCTGGATTGTGCCTGTGCGCTTCAGGAACTGGCGCAGATGGGTGTTTCCAACATTTTGACGGTGGACGCCCACGACCCCAGAGTACATAATGCAGTGCCGCTGATGGGGTTTGACAATATGATGCCGTCCTATCAGGTGCTGAAAACGATGTTCCATACCATCCCGCATTTAAAGACAACACCGGATGAATTTATGGTCATTAGTCCAGATGAAGGGGCTTTGAACCGGAATATGTACTATGCCTCCATGCTGGGCGTACAAATGGGTATGTTCTATAAACGGCGTGATTATTCTAAGATTATCAGCGGCCGCAATCCTATTGTAGCGCATGAATATTTGGGCAACTCTGTAGAAGGCAAGGATGTGTTCATCGCGGATGATATTATCTCCTCCGGGGAATCCATGCTGGATATAGCCTATGCGCTGAAGGAACGCAAGGCGCGCCGTGTGTTCTGCTATGCGACATATGGGCTATTCGTTAATGGACTGGAGAAGTTCGACAAGGCCAACGCAGACGGCTATATCGATGCTGTGTTCTGCACCAATCTGACTTATCGCACGGACGAGCTGTTAAAGAGAGCCTGGTTCCACGAGGTGGACTGTTCAAAGTATATTTCTTATTTTATTGCTTCATTGAATCACGATGTTTCGATTGGGAATGTGATTGATTCTAACGAAAAAATTAAAGCACTGCTGGAAAAGAGAAATCATGCTGAAGCATAAATCATCCGGCGCATATAGTGGTAATAACAAGTACACTTTTTGAAGAAAATTGTAGTGGCGGGATACTTTTTACGTGACTTATTAAATTTCCCAAAAATAGAATTGACAACGTCGGAGAAATCTGGTATAATAGACCATGTGAGTAAGCAACACAATTTGTGCAGATAGCAAATAATCATGTTATGGCGATGAACGGAATGACTGTAGACTTTGTGGATACAGAGAGGACGCGGTGGGTGAAAGCGTTCTAACAAAGCACAGGTGCTACCCGGGAGCCTTTCTGAGAAATCGGAACGTATGTGCGGCGTTAACGTGCAGTGAGGGAAGCCGGAATCGGACTTTCGAACTTGGGTGGTAACACGAAGGCCTTCGTCCCATTTGGCGGCGAAGGTCTTTTTTGCAATACGCAAAAATTTACTTGTAGAATTGTATTACGCAAAAATAATGCGGTAGGTGACTTGTCGATTGACCGGATGCATTTTAAAAGTGATACGATTTTACAACATAAAAAGGAGTTTAATATCAAATGAAGTGGCAAGGTGTAAACGAATTACGAGAAAAATTTCTTTCATTTTTTGAGAGCAAGGGGCATACTCGACTGCCGAGTTTTTCGTTGATTCCGCAGGGTGACAAGAGTTTGCTGCTGATCAATTCCGGCATGGCACCGATGAAAAAATATTTCTTAGGACAGGCGGTACCGCCAAACACAAGGGTGACAACTTGTCAGAAGTGCATTCGTACGCCAGATATCGAGCGTGTGGGGCAGACGGCAAGACACGGCACTTATTTTGAAATGCTGGGTAACTTCTCATTCGGAGATTATTTCAAGATCGAGGCGATCACCTGGGCTTGGGAATTTTTCACCGAGGTGCTGGAGATGCCGAAGGATAAGTTGTATGTGTCCGTGTTCGAAAATGATGATGAAGCGTATGATATGTGGACAAAGCAAATTGGTGTAGCACCAGATCATATGGTACGTATGGGCAGGGAGGACAATTTCTGGGAACATGGTTCCGGTCCGTGCGGTCCGTGTTCGGAAATTTATTTTGATCGCGGCCCGGAAAAAGGCTGTGGAAAGCCGGACTGCCATGTGGGATGCGACTGCGATCGCTATGTCGAGGTGTGGAACCTTGTATTCAGCCAGTTCGACAGCGATGGTAATGGACACTATACTGAAATGGAGCATAAGAATATCGATACCGGCATGGGTTTGGAACGGCTGGCGTGTGTGATGCAGGGCGTGGACAACCTGTTTGAGGTGGACACGGTGCAGAATATCATGCAGCACGTTTGCCGGATCGCCGGTGTAACCTATGGTGTCGATGAAAAAACGGATGTGGCACTGCGCGTTATTACTGACCATATCCGAAGCACTACCTTTATGATCGGTGATGGTGTAATGCCCTCAAATGCGGGTAGAGGATATGTGCTGCGCCGTTTATTACGTCGTGCGGCACGCTATGGTAGACTCATCGGCGTGCAGAAACCCTTCCTGTACGAAGTGGTAGAGACAGTTATTCATGAAAATGCAGAAGCTTATCCGGAACTGGAAGAAAAGCAGGCGTATATTCGCAAGATGGTGGAAGAAGAAGAAAAGACCTTCGCCAAGACCATTGATAAAGGCTTTGATCTGTTAACAGGCATTCTGGCACAGTTGAAGAAAGAAGGAAAACAGCAGGTGTCTGGTGAAGATGCCTTCAAGCTGAGCGACACCTATGGTTTCCCTATTGACCTGACAGAGGAAATTGCCGCAGAACAGGGTTTGTGCGTAGACCGGACACGATTTACAGAATTGGTCGGTGAACAGCGCGCCCGCGCCAGAGAGGATCATATGAACAAAGCAGGTTCCTCTTGGGCAGAGGATGGTGTGCAGCTGAACTGTTCGGTGACGCAGTTTACCGGATATACAAGTATGGTGGAAGAGGCAGTAAAGGTGCTGGCGATTTTCGCCAATGGAGCTCCTGTGGAGATGGCAGCGGAAGGTGAGCCAGCCATCGTCGTGTTGGAACGTACTCCTTTTTATGCGGAAAGCGGCGGTCAAATCGGCGACAGCGGCGTGCTTCAGACAGAAAACAACACATTTGTTGTGGAGACAACCAGTAAGACAGAAGATGGGCATTACCTTCATATAGGGGCTATGGTAGAAGGTACCCTTCGGGTGGGCGAGACTGTTTCTGCCAAAATTGATGCAGAAAAACGCATAAAGACTATGCGCAACCACACAGCAGCTCACCTGCTACAGGCAGCGCTGCGTACTGTATTGGGCGATCATGTGCATCAGTCTGGTCAGTTGGTCAACGATGCGCGCTGTCGATTCGATTTTTCGCACTTTGCTGCCATGACGCCGGAGGAAATCCAGCAGGTAGAGACTTTGGTCAATGCAAAAATTTTGGAAGCCATTCCGGTGGAGACAAAGGAATTGCCCATCGAAGAGGCACGAAAGCTGGGCGCAATGGCGTTGTTCGGCGAAAAGTATGGTGATATTGTTCGCGTAGTCAGCGTAAAGGACTATTCTGTGGAGTTTTGCGGCGGTACCCATGTGGACAATACTGCGAAACTGGGCTTGTTCCGGATCGTATCGGAGAGTTCCGTGGCATCGGGTGTGCGCCGAATCGAAGCGGTGACTGGAACGGGCGTATTGGAACTGCTGGCTGCCCATGAAAAAACCATGGCAGAGGCAGCTAAGGCAATGAAGTTGAGCAATGTCCATGAATTGGTTTCTCACTGTGCAGCATTGGTGGCAGAGAATAAGGAAAAAGATCGGCAAATAGAATCGCTGAATCAGAAAATTTCTGATGCGAAGATGGCAGCCATCTTTGACAGTGCCAAGGAGGTTGCTGGAGTCAAAGTTGTTTCGGCGATGTTGAGTGGTACAACACCACAGGTGCTTCGAAAGATGGGGGACACCATTAAGGATATGCCGGAGGCAGTTGTGGCGGTTCTGGCGAGTATCAGGGGTGAAAAGGGGAGCCTGATTTGCGCCTGCTCTGCAGCGGCTCGAGAAAAAGGGGCTCATGCTGGAAAAATCGTACAGCGTGTTGCGGCAGTGACTGGTGGAAAAGGCGGCGGCAAGCCGGATAGCGCTATGGCAGGTGTCGGAAAGACCTACATGGTGGATGAAGCATTGATGGCACTGGAAGGCATTGCCTCAGAGTTTTTGAAGGAGGCTTGAAAATGATGGAAGATTGTCTGTTTTGCAAAATTGTGAAAGGAGAGATCCCTAGTACAAAAGTGTACGAGGACGAGACTGTGTATGTATTCAAGGATATTAACCCCATTGCGCCGATTCATTATTTGCTGATTCCGAAGCAACATATTTGCTGTGCTGCTAAGATCACGGTCGAGAACTCATCGGTTGTTGCACACATTTTTGAGGTGGCCGCAAAGATCGCGGAACAGGAGGGCATCACTGACGGCTATCGTATTGTCACTAACTGCGGAGAGAATGCGGGACAGAGCGTTTTTCATCTGCATTTCCATATGTTGGCGGGCATAAAAATGGGCTGGGGAAAAGAAGCCGTACAGCCGGTAGAATAAGGGGGCAGCTGATTTGGCAGAGTACTATACATTGCATATTGCCGGATTGACGCGAGAACTGAAAATCTGTTCTTTGAATGAGACGTTGGATATTGCGGCCTTTATCTTATTTTCTGATGTGGAATTGACAGAAGCATGTGCCCGGGCGTTGGTGGCTCGTGTTCCAGCGTGTGATTATATCATCACTGCCGAGTCAAAGGGGATCCCACTGGCATATGAGATGTCCAGACAAATGGGCGTACCGTATATTGTCGCTAGAAAATCGGTGAAGGCCTATATGACGGATATTCTTTCGGTTACGGTGAAGTCTATTACCACTGCTGCGGTACAGACGCTGTATTTAGATGGAGATAAAGCGGCATGGATGAAGGGAAAGCGTATTTTGGTAGTTGATGACGTAGTCAGTACCGGGGAATCCCTTCATGCTTTGCAGCAGTTGGTGCGGGAGGCAGGTGGCGAGATCGTTGCCAATGCAGCACCACTCGCAGAAGGCGATGCCGCAAAACGGAAGGATCTCATATATCTGGAACAACTGCCATTGTTCTTCAAAGGGAATGCGTAAGAGCGGGGCAGAAACATGAGACGGAAAATGGTCTGGTTTGGCATACCGTGGCTATTGGGGTTGTTTGTTGCAGCTTCTTTTCCAGAATCTACGACGATGTATCTGCTTCTAGCGGCATTTTTGCTGCTGGGAGCATTCCGTCTATTTCGGCAGATCTCCATCAAACAGGCACTCTTTGCCGCTGTTTCTGCCACGCTGGCGGTGGTGTTCCTGTTCGGATACACTCGGCTTGTTTATCAGCCCATCGCCCGGCTGGATCAGCGTTTTACCACCTTTTCTGGAGAAGTGGTGTCGATGACTGTCTACGATGATGAAATGGCATCATACCAGGTAAAAGGGAGTTTTCACTGCGGTCCCTCTGCTACCATTTTGATTTATACGGATGATTTGGGGGCAGACTATGGAGATGAACTGAAGATCTGCGGTGGGTTTTCGAAAATCCGTTCCAATTATCTATGGGATGGGGCGGCATACTATCGGGCAAAGGGGATTTTTCTGGAGGCGGAAAACGATGCCTATGTTTCCTGTACGCACACAGAAACACAAAAGCTGATGCGTACTCTGCAAGCATATCGATCGCATATTGCTACAAAAATCTGCGTGTATGCCGGAATGGACGCTGGGGGTATGGTGAGTGCGATGCTGCTCGGCACAAGGGATTTGCTTGCGGATGAAACGAATGAAATGCTGACAAGGCATGGCGTCAGTCATGTAATTTCTGTATCAGGACTGCACCTTGTTGTGATCTTGTTCCTGTTAGGTTTTGTATGCCGTAAGCTGCATATACACTGTTGGGTGGAATTTGTCCTGTCTGTGGCTGTGATTTTCTGCTATGCTATGATGGTTTGTATGCCGGTTTCCATGGTGCGGGCGGGAATCATGTATCTACTAATGACAAGCGGTAGACTGTTCTTTCGTCGGGCGGATACGCTGAATTCTCTCTGTATTGCGGGTGTACTCATCACTCTGCCCAATCCATACTGTATTTTGGATGCCTCCTTCTTGCTCTCTCTTGTGGGGACGTTTGGCATTGGCGTCTTTGCACCTTTTATGATGCGGCGATTTTCTCATGTGCGATATCCATTTCGGATCTTGGTGCAGTTGGGTACAATGATTTGTGTGTCGGTTTGCACCTACCCTGTGCTGCTTCTGTACTTTCGGGAAATCTCTATTGTTTCACCCCTCTCTAACGTGCTGCTAGTACCCATCTGTTCGGCGATGCTTGTGCTTTCTCTGGCTATCTTTCTTACGGGTGGTGCAGCCTATGTGGCAGCACCGATTGGATTTTTGCTGCGCATTCTGTATGATTTGATGTATGCTATTTCGGACTGGATTCATGCGATATTGCCGTATACATTTCCCACCGGATGGGATCTATTGCCGCTATTGAGTTTCATATTGCTCGTACTGGTGGTATATGCTTTTGTTGCTTGGCGCAAACCAAGAGCGGTGGCGCTTTCGATTGTCTTTTCTATTGTGATATTGTATCTGGGACAGGTGGCTTGGCGCAGTACGGAGCGGGATAATCTTATTATTACAGTATTGGGAAACAAAAATGAGTCGGTGGTCGTGGTACAGCATCAGGATATGAATGACAGTATTGATATTACCGGACACCATCGAAATCCCGATTATATAAAAGCATATGCAGCAGAGCAGGGGATTGCCCATTTTAATGCCATTGCCCTGATGAAAAATGGGCTGGCTGGGTATGTTTCTTATAAAGAGAAATTACGATGGTTAGGAATCTATGAGTTTATTTTACCAGAGGATTGTGCGTACACCTTCAACAAAATGCCGGAGGGCTGTCAGGCGGTGTATGCTAGCGAGTGGAAAATCAACCATACGCTGTATACCATTGAACGAAAAGGAGAACAGGTGTTCATTCAGTATGGAACCTATCGATTTCTGATTACGGACTATCTTCGGGAAATCCCCGAAGAACCTGTCCATACGATTATTTGTAATCATATTCGAGTGGATGAAAGTCCTTATGAAGTCTCTATATACCAGAAAGCTGAAATGCCGATACAGATTCGTGTGTCACCGGATGGTACATATGAGATTCGTGAAATCGGAGATGAAAAGGAGTAGTAATATGCCTGTATATGATCCAAAACAGCTTGCAGCAAAAACGAGAAAAGGGGAACTCGCACAGGTCTACTATCTATATGGAGCAGATGTGGTGCAAGTGCAGCAACTGACGCACCAGATTCTCAAAAAAGCATCCGGCGGCACAGAAAATATGGGGTTTACTAAGCTGGATGGTCAATCACTGGATATCCAAGCATTGGAAGAATCCGCTCAGCAGTATTCCATGTTTTCTTCCTATAACTGCATCTGGATACATGACTGCTGTGTAGAATCGTTGACGGAGAGCCAACGAAAACAGCTTTTCTCGCTGATTGAAACACTTGGTTCGGCTACTATACTTGTCTTTGATGTGACAGGTTTTGATCCTAAAAATGGGAAGCGGTCGTTACAGGGCAAGACGAAAAAATGGGCGGATCATGTCGCCAAGTACGGCGTTGTGTGTGAGGCAGTTCAGCGGACGCCTGCTGTTCTTGCAAAAGAAATGATCAGTCTAGCGGAAAAACAGGCGCGCACGCTGCCTATGGACAGTGCCGAAGAATTGGTACAACTTTGTATGGGTAACACGCTGATCCTACGGAAAGAGTTGGAAAAGCTGTGCGCCTATACCGAAAAAGGCGGTACCATCACAAAGCAAATTGTGCGGGAAATGACTACACCGCAACTGGAATCTACAACGTTCCAGTTGGCAAAAGCAGTTGTTATGCAGCGGCCTCGAACTGCCATGGAGGAATTGGACAAATTGTATGCCATGCAGATTTCACGAACGTTGATCGTCCATGCCATTGCTTCTTCGTTCATTGATCTATATCGTGCTTCTGTGGCATTGCACCATGGCAAACAGGCACAGGATATGAAGACGGATTTTCAATATGCCCTTGACTTTGTGGTGCAGAATGCCTTTCGAGATTGTCGCAAAATTCCGACCGATCGGTTACGGGCATGTGTGGATGTGATGCACACATTGGAGCAGACGCTGAATTCTACCGTCTGTGACGAACGAGTTTTACTGGAAACGTCAATTATTCAAATGTTGGCCATTGCAGGAGGTAATTATGCTTCATATCGCACAGGCGATTATCGTAGAGGGGAAATATGACAAGATCAAGCTGGCTTCTATTGTCGATGCAATGATTCTTGTGACCCATGGATTCCGTATTTTTCGAGATCCAGAAAAGATGGCACTGATTCGCTACTATGCCAAGACAACCGGCATTGTGGTGCTGACGGACTCTGACACAGCAGGCTTTAAAATTCGCAATTATATCAAGGGATGTGTTAAACAGGGAAAAGTCATTCATGTCTATATTCCGGATATTTATGGAAAGGAACGGCGAAAAGAAAAGCCATCTGCGGAAGGGAAACTGGGTGTGGAAGGCATAGATAAAACCAAATTATTAGAGGCATTTCAAAAGGCAGGGGTACTGTCTCAGGAGATTCCCCCAAAAGAAGACCCTATCACGCAATATGATTTGTATACACTGGGGCTGATGGGCGGTGAGAACAGTAAAGTTCTGCGAAAGCGGCTGCAAAAACAGTTGGGGTTGCCAGAACTATTATCGGTGTCCTCCTTGCTGGAAGTGCTAAACACAATGATGACCCGGCAGGAACTAGCAGAAAAAGTGGCATCTTCCGTCTGAGCTGACCGCATGAGAGAACAGGAGAATCCCATATGCAATTTGTCTCGTTTACCTTTTTATTCCTCTTTTTACCTTTGACATTGGGGGTATATTATCTTGTGCCGCTGCGCTGGAAACCAAAGGTGCTTTTGGGGACAAACCTGATATATTTGCTGGGTAGTGGATGGTTTGTGGCGGCGGTAGAATTACTTTTGACTTTGGTCACATTTGGTGTGGGACAGTGGATGGCACACTGGAAGACCCAAAAAGTGCGAAAGAAGCTCATCCTGTCCGCAAGCATTCTGCTCTATGTCGGGGCGTTTGTACTGTTGCGGAGCGAACTTAGCACCCGTTGGGCGGCAATTTCCATTTGGGGTGTGCATTGGAACACAATTGGATTTTCCTTTTTTATCCTACATGGCATAGGGTACTGCCTGGACGTGGAACGGGAGAAAATTTTGCCAGAGAAAAAATGGCTGTCATTTGCCAGTTATATGTTGTTCTATCCAAAGCTGATGATGGGACCAGTGGTATCTTATACTACTTTCCAGAAAATGCAAATGGCGACCCGCTTTTCTTTTGCAGTCATCGGGCGTGGGGTGGTGCGTCTGGTGATTGGCGTTTCTAAGTTGCTTTTGCTTGCCAATTGGCTGGGGCTGGTGTTTCAGACGCTGCACCAAACGGAATCTTCTGCCTATTCGCTGGTGACGGTGTGGGTCGGTGCCTTTGCGCAATTTCTCACGCTCTTTCTTACCTTTTCGGGGCTGGTGGATATGGCCATTGGCATTGGAATGTGCTATGGTGTCACCTTGCCGGAAAGCTATGGAAAGACGGCATTTTTCCCTACCGTGTCCCACTTTGCCGACCAGTGGAACCGTACCGTTGTCCAATGGTTTTCACATTATGTTGGAACACATTTCCATGGCAAACACGCTATGCTCCACCTTTTTGCTGTGATGACGACTTGGGGTTGCATTGGTCTTTGGCACGGACTTTGCGCTTCCACCTTGCTGTTCGGACTTTTGATTGGAGGCTTTCTTTGGCTGGAATATATGCTGCGCCGAAAAAAATATTATGCGGGATTGCACGTTTTTCTGACGATTCTTCTCCTATCTCTTGGAGCAGTGTTATTGACGCTGACAGATTGGAGATCGGTCTGGGCATACCTTCGCATCATGTTCGGGGCAGAGAATATCGCACCTACCGAGGCGGACAGTGTTGTTCTTCGTCAGTTTATTTTAATACTGTTGCTGGCAGTGTGCGTATGTTCAGGAAAATGGAGGTCTATCCTGCGGAAGCTGGAGTCGTACACCTGGTTTCAGCTGGTGCGGATGCCGGCATCTATTTTGTTGGTACTGATACTGTTGCTATTGAATGTTGCTGTGCTGGTATTTTATCATGGCACAGTACCCATACTGTGGATGTAAAAACCTGTTTCGTATCTTTTTGCACGCGTCTTTTCGGTGCATTTTGTTGGTTCCTACGTTAAAAAATCCTTGCCAAGCGAAAGTTCGCCTACGGATTTTTGGCTTGAAACCAGCAAAAATGCCCTCGAAGATCTATGCGCGCCAAAATACAAAACAGGCCCTAAGCGAAAGTAGGAACGATATGAAAATCAAACGACCCCATCGCTGGAGAAAAATTCCTGCTGCCGAGCGAGTGCAAAAATGTTATAAGTGGGTCGGCGTGCTGACGACAGCGGCTTTTCTTTCCGTGGGCATTCTTGGTACAGTTTCATCATTTGTATCACCCAAGCAGTCTGCCTGTTGGGAAACCGCCACACGAAGTACTGCGCTGTTTTCCTGTTCGGATGTCTGGCTTACGAGACGTTTTCCCCTGCACGATGGTATGGTACAGGCGGTGACCAGCAGTGTCACGGCAATGGGAAGCGACCGTGTGGGCGATGTTTATGTCACGGAGGATCGACTTTTCGAGTATCCACAGACACTCGATAAGGAGAATCTCACTGTGTCTGCGAGGGCGATCCAGTCATTTTATGAGACATATCAGATTCCCACCTATGTCATCGCTGTTCCTTCCGCTGGGGAGTTTTATGCAGACGATTTGCTGGACGGACTTTCGTTTCCTTCTCAGCTTTCGGCAATAGAGTATTTTTATGATAGTATGTCTACAGCCATCCGAAAGATCGATGTGTATCATGTTTTATTCACCTCCACTTCAGATTATATCTACAACCGCACTGATCCACGATGGAGTTGCTATGGAGCTTACTGCGTCTATCATAGTGCCATACGAAAGATGGGCTTTGCACCGGTGGCATATGATCAGTATGCCATTACCCACGCCAGTGCATTTCGGGGTTGTCTCTATGAAAAGAGTATGTATCAGCAAGCGGCTGAGGATATTTTGGATATATATATATGTGAGAACGGGTACGAATTGACGGAGATGATTGCTTATACAGGGGATGGACAAGAACAAAAACGGGAGATGTTTTCGATGGACTATGACTTGGAGACTGATCCCTACGCCTTTTATCTGGGCGGTTCCTGTGAAAAACTGATGCTTCGAACCAATTCGAATACTTCTCGAAAGTTGCTTTTGTTTCGGGATTCATATGCAGATTGTATGGTTCCATTTTTGTTGCAGCACTATAGTGAGATATGCCTGATTGATGTTACTTGTATGCAAACACCGCTGACCACGCTGGTAGATGTAGAAGATTATGACCAGGTGCTGTTCCTATGCGATGCGGATACGTACAACCAATCTAACTGGTTTGTACCATTGGCGAAAGAGGGATAAAAATGATTGATCTGCATATTCACACAACGCGCTCAGACGGGCAGTTTTCTCCAGAAGAAACCATGCGTCTGGCGCATCAAAACGGCGTTACAACAGTGGCTGTCACCGATCACGATGCCGTGTCTGGCATTCCAGAGGCGCAGCAGACCGCTTGCGCATTCGGTATGACGTTTTTTTCTGGCATTGAAATTAGTGTACAGGGGGAAAAAGAACTGCATATATTGGGATATGGTGTGGATCCGCAAAATGAGGAATTGTTGCGATTTTGCCGGAAAAATGCCGAGGATCGGAAAAAACGGACGCAGAAAATGTTGGTATATTTGGCATCGTGTGGTGTGCCAGTTACATTGGAAGAAGTGCGTCATATCAACCAGGGCAGAACCTCCGGCAGACCGCATTTTGCCAGAACGCTGATGGCAAAAGGGTATGTATCCTCTGTACAGGAGGCGTTTGAGAAATATTTGGCGACACCTCGTTTTTATGCAGAGGTGGAAAGGCCAAAGCCAACACCAGAGGCTGGAATTCATGTCTTGCGAAATGCAGGCGGCGTGGCAGTGTTGGCACATCCCCATCAGTTGCAACTAGATGATGAAGCGATGGAGCGGCTCCTCCAACAGCTAAAAGGGTACGGTTTGCAGGGAATTGAAGCGTATTACAGCCTGCATACGGCAGAACAGACGAAAAAATATTTGGTGATGGCACAAAAATATCAGTTACTGTATACCTGCGGTTCTGATTTTCATGGACCAGATATAAAACCTCGTATTGCTTTGGGGACGGGTATTGAAAGGAATTTGTGTATCCCGGATCAGCCAATCTGTAAAAATCTGGAGGAAGCCATTGCGGCGCGTCGCACATACTGAATGATATTGGAAAATGGGTAAGATGATACTGTGTAAAGCGATTGGATATGCTTTTTGCGGTATGGCCTTGCACTTATTTGGGGAAAATGGCAGACTGAAGGCAACACCATACAAAGAGTGCCTGACGGCTTTGTATGCTATCTGCTTGTGTTTTTTTCATCATATTTCACAAAAGTACTTGCAAATACAAAAAGTATTTACTCCGTTTTTTATTTGACGAAAAATCGACAACGCGCCCCAAGGGCACTTGCTTCGCGGCGCATCTGTCGCACCATCTTTGTGTAGTGTTGCCTGAAATTTTCGCTTGACTTTTTGTACAATCCATATTATAATGAACAGAGATTTTGACGAAGGGAGGCAGTGCCATGTGGCACAGGAAGTGGAAAACTATATTATCTATTTCAGTGGTGGGGTTGCTGATAGGTTCCGTTGGCTGTAATGGCAGTGAAATTCCAGCGCACTTAGATTCTTCGGATGCCATAACCGAGCTGCCCCCATTGGTGACAACATCATCTGTATCAACAGAGGCACTGGACACTTCTGTGACAGAGACAACGGTTGCGCAGGCGCAGGAGATGGAAGAAATGCCCTTGTATCACAGTGTGGTCAGAGAATGGACTCTGCCGGAAACGTTGGAAGAGTTGTACCAGATACGAGTGCAGAAGGAACGGGTGTATCTTCTGGGAGCCTATCACGAAGAAGAAACGCAGAAAGTACAGAGTGTTTTATATTATGCACAGGTAGGGGATACCCCAGAATTTGTGCCACTGTTTGACCAGGCGGATGAGAGCGATTTTATGGGATTGACTGATTTTACTGTGCTGTCTGATGGCACCATATGTGGCTTGCTCTGTACAAATGCAGAGGAAGTTCCCTATGAAGATCCGAACTTTCATCCTGATACATTCGATTGGGAGTCCTATTATGAAAACTATATGACGCAGTATCAGTTGGTTTGGTATAATGAAAGAGGGCAAATTGCAAAGAAACTCGGCCTTTCAACGGTGGTGACGCTAGATGAATCGGAGAGGCAGACGATGGCATTTACCGGTGTACAGTGTGACTCGGAAGATAATTTGTATCTAACTGCTACCATCCATGAGGAGGATTGTTTGATGGCACTGGATGCAACAGGGAATTTGCGACCGATTCAGGGAAAATCAAGCCAGCAGCTGCCACTTTCTTCTTATTATCAGTGGGGACGGTGCGCAAAAGGTGGGATGCTCCTGCTGGAAAAGGATACAGACGAAGCATATCACTTGTATCACGTGGTCATTACGGACGAGGCGCTCTGGAAAACAGAGATGGAGACCACAGCGTTGCTTTCAGAACAGACCATTCTGGCAAATACGGAGCCGTCAAATATATGGCTGAGTTTTTGGGATGCAGTTGGAATTTACCAGATTGCTGATCCAGACGATATGCCACAACTGCTTTACCAGTTCAAAGAAATGCATTTGGATGCTGAAGATGTGGCAGGGGTGTATGTGTTGCCAGATGATAGCATGATACTCACGCTGTACAACGCTCAGGGTGGCTTGTCGCTGGAATATATTGTTCCGGAAGCAGAAGAGGTAGAACCGGAAGAAACGATGGAACCGGAAGAAACGAAAGGCAGTACAGAAGGAAAGGATCATTTTATGGACACGCAACCGCCTGTGATTGCTACGCCAGTAAATTTTTCATGATTTTTTGTAGGATGCTTGCATTTTGTCGGGAAATATAGTATACTGGAAAAGGTTCGTTAGAAGATAAGAGCCTGTCTGGCGTCTTTTCGGGGCATTTTTCACTTTTTGTGTGAGAAATTCTGGTCGGATGAAAGCCTGCTTGCGAATTTTGCCTTGCGGTTAGCGCAAAAGCCCTCAATAATCTGCGCACGCCAAGATACTAGACACCCTCTAAAAGAATGTTGTGTAGAAAGAAGGAAAAACAATGAATATGGAGTTTATCCGTAAACTTCCCATTCCAAAGGAGTTAAAAGCACAGTTTTCGCTGTCGCAAAAATTGATTGATGTAAAAGCAAAGCGTGATGCAGAAATTCAGAAGGTGTTTACTGGTGCGTCTCAGAAGAAAATTCTGATCATTGGTCCTTGTTCTGCCGACAGAGAAGACGCAGTACTGGATTATACAGCACGGCTGGCGAGAGTGCAGGAAGCTGTACAGGATAAGCTGATCATTATCCCGAGAATCTATACGAACAAGCCCCGTACAACGGGTGAGGGCTATAAGGGCATGGTGCATCAGCCCGATCCAGAAAAGCAGGAGGATATGCTCCAGGGATTGATTTCTATTCGTGAACTACATACAAGAGCGATTGAGCAGACAGGGTTGACGTGTGCTGATGAGATGCTTTATCCGGAGAATCACCGTTACTTGTCTGATCTGCTCTCCTACGTAGCAGTGGGGGCGCGTTCAGTGGAGAATCAGCAGCACCGTTTGACAGCAAGCGGACTGGATATTCCGGTGGGCATGAAGAATCCAACGGGCGGCGACTTGTCCATCATGATGAATTCTCTCGTGGCAGCACAGGCTTCTCATGTATTTCTGTACCGTGGCTGGGAAGTAAAATCTGCGGGGAACCCACTGGCACACGCCATTTTAAGAGGGGCAGTAGATCCACTCGGCAGAACGATTCCGAACTATCACTATGAAGATCTCATCACCCTATATGAGTTATACCAGAAAAAACCTTTCCAGAATCCAGCAGTAATTGTCGACGCCAACCACGCCAATTCTGGAAAGAAATACCTGGAACAGATTCGTATCTGTCACGAAGTATTGCACAGCTGTCGCCACAGTCGTGAGATTGCTTCATTGGTAAAGGGCTTTATGATTGAAAGCTATATTGAAGATGGTGCCCAGAAGATTGGAGAAGGCTGTTATGGAAAGTCCATCACCGACCCGTGTCTGGGCTGGGAGAAGTCGGAAAAACTGATTTATGATATTGCAGATCAGCTGTAATTGCACATGGTTTCATAGGATGGTAGAAAGCCGTTTGTGAAGAGGAAAGGAGCAGATCGTAATGGCATCCATGAGTCAATTGACAATGGCGATGATCACGCTGTACAGCGGAGATCCAAAACGAATTCAACATTTTATGAAAGTATATGCGTTTGCAAAAATGATTGCAGAAGAAGAACAAATTGGAGCAAAGCAGCGAGAGATTATTGAGGCAGCAGCACTGGTGCACGATGTAGGCATTCATACCGCAGAAAAGAAGTATCACTCTGCTGCGGGGGAGTATCAGGAAATCGAAGGGCCGCCGATTGCCAGAGCTATGCTGATGGCTTTAGAATTTCAGCCAGCGTTGATCAATCGCGTGTGTGAGATTGTGGCACATCACCACACATACGATCAGATTGACGGCGTGGATTTGCAGATCGTAATAGAAGCAGATTTCCTCGTGAATGCCTATGAGGATGGATTGCCGAAACGGAATATTAAGGCATTCCGAGATAAGATTTTCCGTACAGAGACAGGGATCCATTATATCAATGAACTTTTTTCATTGGAATCATAAGCATCTGTTTTGTATCTTTTCTGTTCACTTTGCTGCATTTTGTATGTCATCATTTTTCTTCTGACGTGCAATTGTTGTGCAGTATTATGTAAAAAGCCCACCTTGCTTTTGGGGACAAGGTGGGCTTTTAGAACCCGTCTTCAAAGGTTGCTGTGGCATCCTGTGGAGACGGGTTCTTATATTGATAGGAGGAAAGGGAATATTTACTTATGCATCACTCGGTTCTTAATGAGGAACTTATCATCCACTACAGTCAGTTGCATTTCGTCGCCGCTGTTTAGTTCTCCGTGCAACATTTTATGGGCGAGGGTGTTGACAACGTGTTCTACCAGATATTGCTTGATGGCTCTGGCACCATATTGTTTTGTACTGGGTGCATTTGCCAGGAATTGAACGGTTTCTGGTGTGTATTCCATGGAGATACGCATTTTTTTCAGCTGCTGTTGAAGCTGCTGGAGTGCATTTTCAGCGATTTGCGCCAGACATTCCGAACTCAGTTTATGGAACCATAGAACACCGTCCAGCCTGCCCAGAAATTCTGGGGAGAAATGCTGTTTTAAAGCATTCTGCGCGGCTGTCATGCCAGCGATATCGCCCATCGAGTCCATGCCAAATCCGATTTGTTCTCCCGTTCGGAGCGCTTCGCCGCCGAGATTGGAGGTGAGAATCAGCAGTGAATGCGTGAAGTTCGTCTTTCTACCAGTAGAATCTGTAAGAACGCCATCTTCCATGATTTGCAGTAAGAGATTGCATACATCTGGATGTGCCTTTTCAATTTCATCCAACAGGATGACACAATAGGGATGCTGCCGTACACGTTCACAAAGGTAGCCACCTTCTTCGTAGCCCACATAACCGGGCGGTGCGCCGATCAATTTGGAGATGGCATGCTTTTCCATATATTCTGACATATCAATTCGGATGAGGTTGTTTTTATCGTCGAATAGATGTTCTGCCAGTTTGGTAGCAAGGGCAGTTTTGCCCACGCCAGTCGGCCCGGCAAATAAAAAGGTGCCGATGGGTCTTTTGCCGTCCAGCAGTCCCGTATTGGCACGGATAAGTGCTGCTGTTAGTGTATCAATGACCTCGTGATGTCCTGCGATCTCGCGCTTTAACGCTTGTGCCAGAGTGAGGAGCTTGTTCTTTTGTACTTGCGTGATTCGTTCGGTGGGAATGCCGGTTCGGGCAGAGACAATTTCAGCGATGTCCTCTTCCGTCACCGATGCCGTCAGACGAGGTGTGATGTCTCTTCGCTTTCGATCCCATCGTATTTTTGCCCGGGAACATGCCTCATCCAGTAGATCGATGGCTTTGTCTGGCAAAAAACGGTTGTGCAGATAGCGGTCGGCATAGCGAATAGCACAGTGCAGGACATTGTCAGAAATGCGCACATGATGGAATGCCGCATAAGTCTCTCGAAGCCCCTGCAACATGGTGTAACAGGATTCCGGCGTGGGTTCCTCCACCCAGACTGATTGGAATCGTCGGGAGAGAGCGCTGTCCTTTTCGATGGTGTTTCGATATTCTGTTGGTGTAGTGGCACCAATCAAGCGAATTTCACCCCGTGCTAGCTGGGGCTTAAGCATATTAGCGGCATCAATGGCGCCTTCTGCTGCACCGGCTCCTACAATGGTGTGTAGCTCATCGATAAACAGGATGATATTCTCATGATTGGCGGCTTCGTTCAGGCAGTTTTTGAATCGTTCCTCAAAATCGCCCCGATATTTTGCCCCGGACAAAAGTGCAGACAAATCCAGTGCAAAGATCTGCATCTCTTCCATGGATTCCGGGACATCTCCCTTCATGATTTGTTGCGCAATGCCTTCTACAATGGCAGTCTTACCCACACCAGCTTCGCCAATCAGGCAGACATTGTTCTTGGTTCGTCTGGAAAGAATTCGTATTAGCGACTGTATCTCCTTTTCTCTACCAATCAACGGGTCATACTTGTCAGGGAACGCAGGGTCAGTCATCCGCTTGCCATACTGGAAGAGCGAGGGACACGTCTTTTTTGAGATAATGTCATCTTGCTGGCGTTCCAGGCGAATGCCATAGTTGGTGTCACAGTGGCACAGTGTGCAGAGTTGATTCAAGCTGACGCCCATCTTCTTTAATAAGGTGACAGCACTACAGCAAGGTGCGTGAATGATGGCGAGAAGGAGATGGTCTGTTCCGGAAAGCCGCTTTCCTTCATCTCGGGCACGCTCCCTGGCATCTTCTAAAATGGCGGCTAGAGAAGGGGTGATACAGTCCTCCTGTACCGGCACTGGAATGCCTCGTCCAACCATTTCAATGACCACATGACGGAGCTTCTCCGCATTAACCTGCTGGGCAGCCAGCGCACTTGCCGCCGCATTATCGCCCTCTTCCATCAGCCCTAAAAGTAAATGTTCACTGCCGATGTAAGTATGTCCTAATTCTTCTGCGGCGCGTATGGCTTCTTTCATAGCAAGAATGGCTTTCCCCGTGAATCCTTCTGTATACTGCATATACAATCATCCTTTTCCAAATTATTAGGGCAACACCACGAATGGCCTTTGCACAACATATGCCAGTAGTATTGTGTGTCCGTTGGAACGTACTCCCTATGAATAGATGTTTATAGGAATGCGTTCTAAATACGTACCGAATGACTGTTCCTTGAGAATCCCCTCAAGACTATATCATCATAGCACATACATAGTGTAGCACTTTTTTTTCAAATAATTTGTCGAAACAGGAACCCTTTTTTATTTTTGGCGTATAATGTACTATGAAACAGACAAAAAGCTGTTTGTTTCTACAAAATCTGACAAAAGGAGTCATGTGTTATGTGTTTTGATGGTAATGGTGGATGCTGCTGGATCGTTATTCTGTTAGTTATTCTGTTCTGCTGCTGCGGCAATGGATTCGGATGCAATAACAATAACAACGGCTGCGGCTGTGGATGCTAAGTGCTAACTGAATAAGGGATTCGACAGAAAAAAGGGGTGGCTACGAGCGTAGCTGCCCCTTTTGTTGTGCAACGAAAACCCCCGGCTAAGCCGGGGGTTCAAAGAAGCTTTAGCGATGAGTAGAAAAAAAGAACCTCCTATGATAGAATAGGTTAAGGTCTGTCAACCGAACCCAAAAATCAAAGGAGGTATCGTCATGACAAGAGACGATATAAGTAGTTTAGCACATTCGAAATGGAATTGCAAGTATCATGTGGTATTTGCACCGAAATACAGGAGAATGGTGATCTATAATCAGATAAAAGGAGATATTGGAAAAATTCTCAGGA
>CASDUD010000217.1 GCA_949283725.1 uncultured Ruminococcus sp. | reverse complement strand
ATCGGCACAAGAAGCGCTTCCGGAAGAAGTGCAAGTAGAAGCTCCGGCGGAAGTATTGGGGAAGAAGGGGCTGTTCGCCAAGATTCGGGCAGGACTGCGCAAGACCAAGGATGCCATGGTGGCGCAGATGCAGAAGGTGCTGGGCAGTTTCACGAAGATTGACGAGGATTTGTTTGAGGAACTGGAAGAGACCATGATTATGAGCGACCTCGGCCCTGAGACCTCTGTGCAAATTTGTGATACGCTGCGGAATCGGGTGAAAGAACGGGGGGTGACCGACCCGAATGCCATTATGGGCATGATTCAGGAGATCATCACAGAGATGTTAGGTGAGGATCAAATACTGACTTATCCCACCACGCCAACGGTGGTGATGGTTATTGGCGTCAATGGGGCAGGCAAGACTACGACCATCGGGAAACTTTGCCACCAGCTGCGCCAGGAAGGAAAGAAGGTATTGGTGGCTGCTGCTGATACATTTCGTGCCGCCGCTATCGATCAGCTGGAAGTCTGGACCCAGCGGGCAGGTGTGGAACTCGTCAAGCACGCCGAAGGCTCTGACCCGGCTTCTGTTGTCTATGATGCCATTGATGCGGCGAAAGCAAGAGGGTGTGATGTGCTGATTTGCGACACGGCCGGGCGGCTGCACAACAAGAAGAATTTGATGCAGGAACTTGCCAAAATCAACCGAATCATTGAGACACGAGCAGCAGGCTGTCATCGGGAAATTTTGCTGGTATTGGATGCAACGACCGGCCAGAACGCCGTGAATCAGGCACGTCTGTTCCAGGAAGTTGCGGATATTACCGGGATTGTACTGACTAAGCTGGATGGCACTGCCAAAGGTGGGATCATCGTGTCCATCCGCCATGAACTGGGGATTCCCGTAAAGCTGATCGGCGTGGGCGAAAAAATCGACGATTTGCAGCCATTCCATGGGGCAGATTTTGTGCGTGCCCTGTTTGAGCCCACAGAGGAGGCGTAAGAGATGTCAGAAATTGTGATTGCTACGAATAATGCTGGAAAGCTGCGGGAGATTCAGGCAATTTTGCAGCCTTTTGGCTGGACAGTTGTTTCACAGCGGGCGGCAGGCTTTTCTGAGGATGTGCCCGAAACGGGAACGACTTTCGCAGAAAATGCGATGCTGAAAGCGCGGGCGGTTCATGAAGCACTTGGCCGTCCGGTGATTGCCGATGACAGTGGCTTGATGGTCGATGCGCTCGATGGCGCACCAGGCGTTTATTCCCACCGCTTTGCTGGCGAGAATGCCACCGACGAACAGCGTATGGAGAAACTGCTTCAACTGCTGAAAGACACGCCGCCAGCGGCACGCACGGCACGTTTTGTGTGCGTGCTGTGCTATATAGATGAAACGGGTGCAGCGCATCTCTTTGAGGGTGTGTGTGAAGGCACCATCGGCCATGCGCCGGTGGGAGAAAATGGCTTTGGCTACGATCCGGTATTCTGCTATGGAGAAAAGACTATGGCAGAGATGACAGACGACGAGAAAAATCAAATCAGCCATAGAAACAATGCCCTGCAAAAGCTGCGGGCATATTTGGAGAAAGAGAGGAAGAACGAAAATGCTGACGAGTAAGCAGCGTGCCACACTGCGTGGCATCGCCAGTACATATGAGACAATTTTTCAGGTGGGTAAGAGCGGCATCAGTGATACGCTTGTCAAACAAGTGGAAGATGCCTTGCGCAAGCGGGAACTGATTAAAATCCATGTGCTGGATAACTGTCCGCTGGATGCTCGGGAAGCCGCACAGATGCTGGCGGAACAAACCGATGCTGAGGTGGTGCAGGTGATCGGGAGTCGATTGGTGCTGTTTAAGCGCAATCCAAAAGAACCGGTGATCCAGTTCTAATGGCGCGTATTGGATTATTTGGTGGCAGCTTTAATCCCATCCACAACGGTCATCTGCATTTAATAGAGAGTGCCCGACAGGAATTGCAGTTGGATCGGGTGATTCTCGTGCCTGCGGGCATTTCTCCGTTCAAACAGTCCTCCCAGGCGGATGTGCCATCCGGAGCAGAACGCTGTGCGATGTGCCGACTGGCGGTGGCATCATTGCCCTATTGTACGGTCGATGATTGTGAGATCCGACGGGAGGGTGTCAGCTATACGGTGGACACTGTGGGATATTTCCGACAGCAATATCCGGATGCAGAATTGATCTTGCTGGTTGGGAGCGATATGTTTTTGTCATTCCACCGCTGGTGGCGGTATCAGGCGATTTTGCAGGAGGTGGCACTGGCGGTGGTGTCACGAGAAACGGCAGACGAGGCAGCACTGGCGGCGCAGCAGCAATTTTTGTTGCAATATGGCAAAATTTTTCTCTGCCATACCCCGGCATACCCCATATCTTCGACAAAAATTCGGGAAATTCGAAAAAAAGGCGGGAATTTTTCTTGCTATTTGCCCGAAAAAGTAGTAGAATATATAGTATCGCATATGTTGTACCTGGATGCAGGCGAGAAAGGAGTTTCTGCGGAAGATGGCGGAGTTGGAAACGTATAGAAGATATCTAAAGCAGCATCTCTCGGCAAAGCGATATGCCCACTCGGTCAATGTGGCGGCGGCAAGTTATGCGCTTGCGAAACGATTTGGCGGAACAGACCCCGAAACGGCACGGTTCGCCGGACTGGTGCATGACATTTGCAAAGAGGCACCCAAAGATGTGCAGTATACCCTGATGATGCGTTCGAATCTGGCGGTGTGTGCGGAGGAGCGCAGGTCGTATAAGGTTTGGCATGGCATTGCTGGGGCGGAGCTGCTCCGGGAAAAGTTTCAAGTGGCAGATTTGGATGTGCTGCGGGCGGTGCGCTTTCATACGGTGGGGCGTGCCGGGATGTCGTCGCTGGAAAAAATCGTCTATTTGGCAGATATGATCTCAAAAGAACGGGACTATCCGGATGTAGAGACGATGCGGGAAAAGGCGGCACAGAGCCTGGAAGAGGGAATGCACTATGCGTTGTCCTATTCGCTCCAGAAGCTGGTGAAACGGAACGCTTATATTCCCTGCCATACCTTAGAGGCATACAATGAGATGCTGACACGACTGCAAAAACAGGAGAAATGAAGGCCGTCCCGTACAGACACTGTGCGGACCGTCAAACGTATGAAATACGGCGAAACGCCGGGAAGGATGAAATATCCCTATGAAGAAAAAGGATTACCAGACAGACGACTATGATGGATATGGGAATATGCCGGGAGATTATACGGGGGGATATTATGCACCGCCGCGCCGGAAAAACACCTGGAAAGATGTGTTGGTAATGGTGATGAGCGTGCTGGTCAGCTTGGTGCTGATTGTGCTTATGGTGCTGAATGTTCCGGTGATTGATTTTGAGAAGGTGGAGGGGAACACCATCACGACCCAGCAGGTCTCTGTGCTGGATTATTGGAAGATGAAACAACCGCTGGTGGAACTGGAGGGCACACTGTCCCGGGTGGACAGTGCTGACCTTTCTGCCCTCGACCTAAAGAGCGATCTTGACTCTGACATGGACGATGGGCTGAACCTTAACCAGATCATTGAGGGACAGTACACCATCCTATTTTTGGGGATGGATGAAAGTGGGGAGCTTTCAGATGTGGACTGGCTGTTCCAGTTTGACCTCATCGCTGGTACGATGAATATTCTACAGATCCCTCGGGACTCATATATGCCGGACTATGCTTCGCCTTCGACAATGAAGTTCAACAGCATTTATCACAGCGGACAGGAGACAGGGGTAACGCCCATCCAGCGGGTGGTTAATGCCGTGGAGGAGAGTTTCTGTGTCTATGTAGACTGCTATGTGAAGCTGAACTGTGATGACATCGCCAATATTGTGGATTCCATCGGCGGGATTCCCATCACACTCCCGGAACAGATCGTCTATGAGGCTGATAAGGTGTTGCCGGCGGGTGAACAGGTGCTGGACGGGGAACAGTCGGAGTGGTTCGTGCGGTTTCGCCATGGCTATGCGGAGGGTGATATCGGTCGGGTGAAGGCACAGCGTATCTTCTTAGCTGCGGCGATGCAGAAAATGCTGGATATGAGCCAGACGGAATTGCTGTCGGCCATGCAGAAGATTTATAAGAATCAATGGATTGCTACGGACTTATCACTCGAACAGATCAGTATGCTGGCAGACTTTGCCGCTCAGCGTCTGACAACGGATTCTGTCAATGTGTTTATGGTGCCTGGTGAAGGCGCAACGTATTATCCCGGTGACGGCTCCTCTCAGTCGGTGTACTCTATCCACAAGAGTGCGACGATCGACCTGCTCAATACCTACTTCCGATCGTATCAGAATGAGATTTATCCGGAGGAGAGTACCATCGTAGAACTGGTGCCAGAGGGTGAGTATCAGGCAACCGATTATGACAACACCATGGAAAATTTGGAGGACATTCATGAGGGAGACAGTGAGGATGGACAGCAGATGGATTGACCGAGACGCATATTGCCCACAGGAATAAGTTTATTCTCATAAAGTTCGCCCCCTTTTTCCGGCCAATTTTCCCGTCTGCTGTTTTGTAAATTTTAACCAGGCACAAAGCTTTTGTGCGGATTTCTGTCTTGCATCGAAAAAATTGGCTCGAAAATCTGAGGATCGCCTCTATAAAAACAAGTTTTAAGAGAAAGGAATGACATATGACTCAACAGGAAGTATTGGAAGTAATGGTAAAGGCGCTTGACAGCAAGCGGGCAGAGAATATCCAGGTGTTGAAGGTGCGGGATCTGACCATCCTTGGTGACTATTTTATCATCGCCAACGGCACCAGCACCACCCATACTCGGACGCTGGCGGACGAGGTGGAGTTTCAGCTATCCCAAAAGGGGCTGGAACCGCTGCACCGGGAAGGACGTGGCAATGGCTCGAACTGGATTGTGCTGGACTATGCCGATATGATCGTGCATATTTTCTATAAGGAAACGAGAGATTTCTATCAGCTGGAACGGCTCTGGGCAGATGCAGAGGAAGTGGACATCACTCCCTGGCTAAAGCCGGAACGAGTAGAATAAAGTGTGTTTGATACACCCGCCATATGCGAAAGGAAGGCACATATATGAATATTAGCGGAAAACAATGGGTATGGATCATCGGACTGTATATGATTGTTAAGGCTGTGGTGAACCTAGTGCTGGGATTTAGCATGGATAATGTGTTGATGTTGATTGTCGATGCAGCGGCACTCGTGCTGATGTTAAAACGTGTGCCATATATTAACTATATTGTAGCGGTGTTTCTGGCACTGCTGTTTCTGGCGCATATCGGCGATAATCTGCGCAACATTTCTGGCAGCTGGCTCTATTTGCTGGAAGGCCTGCTGGATTTGGGGGCGGCCGCCATACTGGTTTTTGAGAAGAGTACAAAGGCATATTTTAGGAAGTAATGCCAATGCGTAAGAGATGCATGGGGCAAAAGGATAGAGAGAAGGATTCGTCATGAGCAAGAAATATGATTTTGCTACTATAGAAGCAAAGTGGCAGAAATATTGGGAAGAACACGGCACATTTCGTGCCCAGGAAGACTACACCAAGCCGAAGTTCTATGCGCTGGTAGAGTTCCCGTATCCATCGGGACATGGGATGCACGTAGGGCATATCAAGGCTTATTCTGGGTTGGAAGTGGTCAGCCGGAAGCGGAGGATGCAGGGCTATAATGTCCTGTTCCCGATTGGCTTTGATGCCTATGGTCTGCCGACTGAGAATACCGCCATCAAGACCGGTGTACATCCGAGAAAGGTGACGGATGACAATATTGTAAAGTTCACCGGGCAGCTGAAGCGTGTGGGATTTTCGTTCGACTGGTCACGTGTGATCGATACCACCGAAGAGGGTTACTATAAATGGACGCAGTGGATTTTCTTGAAGATGTTTGAAAAGGGGCTCGCGTTTCGGGATAAGACGCTGGTCAATTACTGTCCAAGCTGTAAGGTTGTCCTGTCCAATGAGGATTCCCAGGGTGGCAAGTGCGATGTCTGCCACAGTGATATCGTCCAAAAGACAAAAGAAGTGTGGTATCTGCGCATTACGGAATATGCCGACAAGCTGTTGGAAGGGCTGAAGGAAGTGGATTATCTGCCGAATGTTCGGCTTCAGCAGGAAAACTGGATTGGTAAGTCCACGGGTGCCTTTGTCAATTTTGCCATCAAGGAGCATGACGAGACGCTTCGGATCTATACGACACGTCCTGATACGCTCTTTGGCGTAACCTTCATGGTCATCGCCCCGGAGCATCCGCTGATTCAGAAGTATCGCGATGCCATCGCCAACATCGAGGCACTGGATGCGTATAAGGCAGAATGTGCTAAGAAGAGTGAATTTGAACGGACACAGCTGGTGAAGGACAAGACCGGTGTAAAGATTGAAGGGCTGACTGGTATAAATCCCGTCAATGGACAAGAGATCCCCATTTATATTTCGGATTATGTGATGATGGGTTATGGTACCGGTGCCATTATGGCAGTGCCAGCACACGATACCCGGGACTATGATTTTGCCAAAAAGTTTGGCATTGATATCGTGGAAGTAATAAAGGGCGGCGATATCACCAAGGAAGCCTATACGGGTGATGGGGAAATGGTCAACTCCGACTTCCTCAATGGCATCACTCACAAGAAGGACGCCATCGCCAAAATGTTGGACTATCTGGAAGAGAGGGGCATTGGCGAAAAAGGTGTGCAGTACAAGATGAAGGACTGGGCGTTCAACCGCCAGCGGTACTGGGGCGAGCCGATTCCGATTGTATATTGTCCGCAGTGCGGCATGGTGGCTGTGCCGTATGAGGAACTGCCGCTGCGTCTGCCGCCGGTAGAAAACTTTGCGCCCGGCACAGATGGCGAAAGTCCACTCGCTAAGATTGATTCGTTTGTACACTGCAAATGTCCGAAGTGTGGCGGTGATGCCAAGCGTGAGACGGACACGATGCCCCAGTGGGCGGGTTCTTCATGGTACTTCCTGCGCTACTGTGATCCCCACAATGATCAGGCATTTGCGTCGCAGGAGGCCTTGAAATACTGGATGCCGGTAGATTGGTACAACGGTGGCATGGAACACGTTACCCGTCATATGATTTATTCTCGGTTCTGGCATAAGTTTCTTTATGATTTGGGGTTGGTGCCGACATCGGAGCCGTACGCTAAGCGCACCGCCCAGGGGCTGATTCTCGGGCCGGACGGCGAAAAAATGTCCAAAACCCGGGGGAATGTTGTAGACCCGAATGATGTGGTCGATGTCTATGGCGCAGATGTGCTGCGGCTGTATGTATTGTTCATGGGAGATTATGAAAAGGCTGCGCCGTGGAGCGACAACAGTGTGAAGGGCTGCAAGCGTTTTGTAGATCGTATCTGGGCACTTCAGGATAAGGTTGTAGACGGCGAGGATTATGGCGATGCGTTGCGCGCGAAGATGCACAAGACCATCAAAAAAGTCACAGAAGATATCGAATCGATGAAGTTCAACACCGCCATTGCCGCCATGATGACACTGCTCAATGATATTTATGAGGTGGGCAGTCTGACAAAGCGGACATTCCGGGACTTTTTGGTGTTGCTCTATCCGTTTGCTCCGCATATAGCAGAAGAACTGTACCAGCTGATTGGATGCGAAGGTGTGCTGGATGAACAGGCGTGGGTGACCTATGATGAAGCACTGTGCGTGGACGATGTGATCGAGATTGTTCTGCAAATCAATGGTAAGGTGCGGGCAAAGCTGGAGATTCCGGCAGATGCCGAAAAGGAAACTGTGCTGGAACAGGCGGCGGCAGAGCCAAAGATTGTTGAGGCAACAGCAGGAAAAACCATTGTTAAGCAGATTTATGTGCCGCAAAAGCTGGTCAACTTTGTCGTGAAGTAAAAATTTTCAAAAAAATGCTTGACATACGTCTGGATATGTGATATAATAAACTACATTATAAAAAAGTTTTTGCTTCTGTGTATAAAAGAGTGCTATTACCCAGGGATTCTTCGGAAGAACTGGTGATATAGCTCGGAAGTCCGGTGGAGCATGGCCCGATGGAAGAGTAGCCTCTGCCGTGGCGGCACAGGGAGGGTAAGGTAAGTGGCAGAAGTTCGCGTTGGAAAGAACGAGTCTTTGGATACTGCTCTGAAGCGCTTTAAGAGATCTTGTGCGAAGGACGGCGTGATTGCTGAAGTTCGTAAGAGAGAACACTACGAAAAGCCTTCGGTAAAGCGTAAGAAGAAGTCTGAAGCTGCTCGTAAGCGCAAGTATTGATAGATTTGCGAATCACAGCAGGCGGGTGCACTTTGCAGAAAGTGTACCCGCTTTTTTCGGCACGACCCTTTTCGACCATTTCTGCGCCGAAAAGGGCATATAATAGCAGTATATGGCGCAATCCCGCATATGGGATTGTCGGATGGCAAGGAGGGAAACCTAGCGATGCTCTTTCGGACAAAAGTTGCCCTGCGCAGCGTGTGTGATATAACGCCCCGACTGCTGGAAATGTTGGGCGTGCGGGGACTGCTTCTAGATATCGACAATACTCTGACGACACATGACAACCCTGTCCCGGCACCGGGTGTGGAAGCATGGGTAGCGGGAATGCAGGCGGCAGGCATTGCATTGTGCTTGGTATCCAACAATCATCCGCCTCGTGTGGCACCGTTTGCTCGGCGGCTGGGTGTGGACTATGTTTGTGAAGGAAAAAAGCCCCTGTCAAAGGGCTTCCGAGAAGGCCTGCGGAAGATGGGACTTTCTCGAAAAGAAACAGCGGTTGTGGGAGATCAGATTTTCACCGATGTGCTGGGCGCAAACTTGTTTCGGGTGCCATGTATTTTCGTCTTTCCTATGGAGATGGAAAAAACCCGATTTTTTCAGCTGAAACGCAAGTTGGAAATCCCCTTTTTGCCAAAAAAGATTTATGAAGAGAAATCAGAAGGAGTGAAACAAGTATGATACAAAAGGTACTCGTGATTCATGGCCCTAACCTAAATCTGTTGGGCGAACGGGAACCCGGCGTGTATGGTAGTACCACGTTTCAGCAACTGAACCAGCAGATTTTGGATCGTGCAGAGGGGCTCGGGCTGTCGTGCGAGATCTTTCAGTCCAACCACGAGGGTGCCATTATCGACAAGTTGCACGCAGCGAGACACACATTCGACGGTGTTATCATTAACGCAGGTGCCTATACGCACTACAGCTATGCCATTCACGATGCCATCCACGATATTCGCATTCCCTGTGTAGAAGTGCATATCAGCAATATCTATGCGAGAGATGCGTTCCGTGCCCACTCGGTACTTAGTCCGGTCTGCGCCGGAACAATTGCCGGGTTTGGCATACAGGGCTATTTTCTGGCGCTGCAGGCACTTTCGGAGATGTGAGGAGGGCGTGTGTATTATGATGAGTCGGATACAGGCAGTGATGGAAAAGTTGCCAAAGTCGATGGATGCAGCCGTTGTACAATCGGATGTGAATCGCTTTTATCTGACGGGTATGCGTTCTTCCAGCGGAACGGTGGTGTGCTTCCGGGAGACAGCCTATTTGTTGATTGACTTTCGTTACATTGAAAAGGCAAGGGAATGTGCAAAAGATTGCCAAGTCATCGAACAGCATGATTTGATGCAGCAGGTGCGGGAATTACTGCAAAAGCACGGTGCTAAACTGGTGGCGGTGGAGTCTCGACAGATGACATTGAGTCAGTTTGCGCAATGGAAAAAAGTGCTGGGCAGCGGTGTGACACTGGATAGCAGTGATGCTCTGAGCAACGCTATTACCGATTGCCGGAATGTGAAGAGTGAGGCGGAGATCGAAAAAATCCGGCAGGCACAGCGTATTGCAGAAATTGCCTTTGATGATATTCTTCAATTCCTACGCCCTGGCGTGTCGGAACGAGAGATCATGCTGCGGCTGAACCAGACCATGCTCGAGCATGGGTCGGAGGGGGAATCTTTCCCCACCATCGCCCTCACCGGCAAGGCAACTTCTATGCCACATGGTGTGCCTTCTATGGAACGTTTTGTGCAGAAAGGCGACTTCGTACTGATGGACTTCGGCGCAACAATCGATGGCTACCACAGCGATATGACACGCACCGTCTGCGTGGGACAGCCTTCTGAACAGATGCGTCATGTCTATGAAACGGTGCTGCGGGCACAGACGGCTGCGCTCCAAGGCGCAAAGGCGGGGATTACGGGCAGGGAATTGGATAAGTATGCCCGAGAGATTCTGGAAGAAGCCGGTTTTGGCGATCAGTTTGGTCATGCTTTGGGGCATGGCGTGGGTTTGGAGATTCACGAATTTCCGAACGCTTCGCCCGGCTCCAATGCCGTATTGGCGCCTGGCCATGTGGTGACGGTGGAGCCGGGTGTTTATTTCCCCGGTGCGTTTGGTGTCCGGATCGAGGATTTTGTAGTCATTCGGTCGGACGGCTGCGAGAATCTCACCAAAGCACCCAAACAATGCATCATTTTGTAATGATTGAACAAGCTTTAAAAGGCAGTGTTGTACGATTGCGTATGGCGCTGCCGTTATTTTTTGCGTATTGAGCAAAAACTATGTGATAGATATATGAAAATTCCCAATAAATCATTGATATTTTGATGAAAATGCGTTATAATCATGCCATTAAAATGTGATTGGCAATGTCTTACAAAGGCAATGAGGGTGGCTTTGTAAGATAAGTGGAAAAGAAAGGTGCGAAATATTATGAAAAAATATGTGCTGCGTGTGGCCAGCGGAATTTGTGCCGCCATGTTTTTGTCTTTGGGCGGCTGCGGAAGCGATACAGTGTCGGAAACCGGCGATATGTTTTATAAATATGAGCCGGAAACGGTGGATGAAGGGAACGTCCAGCGGGAGAACTATCGCAGCATTACGGAGAATGATTTTCAGCAGACGGCAGAAACACCTGTCTCGACGTTCTCTGCCGATGTGGACACTGCCTCATATAGTAATCTTCGGCGAATGATTCAGTGGGGCTATACTCCGGATGAGATCCCGGCAGATGCTGTCCGCATTGAGGAGATGCTGAACTATTTCTCGTATGACTATCATTTGCCGGAGGGGAATGCGCCGTTTGGTGTTACGGTGACGGCCGCGGATTGTCCGTGGAATGATGCCCATCAGTTGGTGACCATCGGACTGAAGAGCGAGGCCATTGATTTTTCCGAAGCTGCCCCCAGCCATCTGGTATTTCTGCTGGATGTGTCTGGTTCGATGTGTGAGGAGAACAAGCTGCCCCTTTTGCAGCAGGCGTTTACTATGCTTTCTGAGCACCTCACAGAAAAAGACCGTGTTTCTATTGTGACCTATGCCGGGGAAGAGGCGGTCTTGTTGGAGGGCTGTCCGGGGGATCAGAAAACAACCATTTCTGCTGCACTCAGTGACCTGGAGGCCAGTGGCAGCACCAATGGCAGTGCGGGCATTGAGACCGCCTATGCGTTGGCGGAAAAATATTTCATCGAGGGCGGCAACAATCGTGTTATTTTGGCGACCGATGGGGATTTGAATGTGGGGATTACTTCGGAAGAAGCACTGTCCGATTTCATTTCTGAAAAGAAGGAGACGGGTATTTACCTGACAACGCTTGGCTTTGGCACAGGCAACTTGCAGGATAGCAAGTTGGAGACATTGGCGGATGATGGAAACGGTGTCTATGCCTATATCGACAGCGTGACGGAAGCAAGAAAGGTACTGGTGGAAGAGCTGGGGGCGAGCATGGTGACAGTGGCGGAAGATGTCAAATTACAAGTGACATTCGCACCCGACCAGGTGACAGAATATCGTCTCATCGGCTATGAGAACCGATTACTTGCCGAAGAGGACTTTGAGGACGATACAAAGGATGCCGGAGAAATTGGCGCAGGGCATACTGTCACGGCGATGTATGAAGTGTCGCTGACGGAGCAGGCGTTTACGGATACGGACGATGCGCCCTGGCTGACGTTGGCAGTACGTTATAAAGAACCCGGTGGTGCAGAAAGCCAACTGCTGGAATATCCTGTAGGGCGGGAAGTGTATACCGAAACGCCGAATGCGGACTTTCAGTTCGCCGCCTGTGTGGCGGAATTTGGCATGGTACTGCGGGACAGTGCCTATCGTGGCAACAGTTCATTGATGCACGTTTCGGACACCCTAGCACAGCTGGATTTGCAGGCGGATGTCTATAAAGAGGAATTTCGGTCGCTTGTAAACCAGTTGTGGAGAGTGAACGATATGCCTGTGTGATTTTTTCAACCATATAAGAATCTGTTTGGTGTCTTTTTGGTGAATTTTACGGCTTTCTGCGTGAAAAATGCTTGCCGGGTGAAAGCCTGCCTGCGAATTTTTGACTTGAAATCCGCAAAAATTCACTCGAAAATCCACGCACAACAAGATACGAAACAGGCTCTAACCAAATTTTTTGCGAAACACGCTTGACAGGTTTTTGTACATCCTCTATAATAAGAATACATTATTCTATGCAGGACAATGCTGCTGAAGCTGCTGGTGGCGTTTTTAGGCGGCGTGACCTGTGGCAAAGGAGAATCAAGACTATGGATTTTTATCGCATTCATATGGGGAAGGCTAAGTGTGCTGTGGATCTCGGTGACGGCAGTGAACGGGGCGAGTATGTAAACCAAGACTATATTTTGGCAAAAATGGGGCGTCCGCACCGCAGCATCAGCCTGATGTACTGCTACTATCCCTTGGACGAGGGGTGGCCGGGCAGAGCCAGCGTAGTACACGCCAGCCCGGATGTAAGTTTTGCATGGGATTTTCCCTATGACGATTATTTTACCTATAAAGGCGGTCTGGGCGGCAGTACTGAAGGGGAACCGTTTCAGTATATGCGGGAAATTCGTCAGCACGGTCAGGATGTGTCCCTGACGCTGACGATCGATCCCCATGTGTCGGATGACCATCTGATTGCAATTGCAAAGGATCTGCGCCCCTTTGGACGGGTGTTCTTGCGCATCAACCACGAGGCAACAGGCAATTGGTTCTCGTTCAACAAGCGGTGTTCCTATCAGGAAGTGGCGGACTTCTTCGTCCGGGCAAGCCGCATCATCAAGGAATATGCCCCCAATGTCCAGACGATTATCTGTATTGGTGGCATTGAAGATCTCTCCAAGGAAGAAATGGAGAAGGAAGCGGAGTTTGCCCAGACAATTCCGGAAGCCGATATTTGGTCCGTAGATAAATATATGGCGCTCCACTGGGGCTGGCCGTATGATGTGGCAGAGCATGGCGGTCATACGCATAGCCGCGGCACGGTGGAAGATACCTATGAGAAGACAAAGCGTAGTTTTGAACGGTTCCGTTACCTCAACGGCGGTGTGGCAAAGCCGATGACGATGGCAGAATTTAATGCGGATGGCGATGTCACCGGGCCTTATGAACAGGCCGATATGGTACGGGCATTTTGCGATAAGCTGGAGGCAGAGCAGGCGGATTGGTTCAGCGCTTTTACTTTTTACCAGTTCCGAGATCGAGGTAGACTTGGTTTGGAGATCGAGGATCCGAACAATCCAGATGTGGGTATTGCCCAGCCGGTGCTAGAGATATATAAGGAAATCATTCATCGGGATTGGTTCCAGCCGCAAATTACAAAGATGGAAGGGGATTGCAGTTTTCCGCTGACGCTGCGTTGGTGTCATTCGGAGGATGCGGAGGGCATTGCCATTCCGCTGCATTTTGAAAAGAATCCCACCTTCTGTGAGGTGATATTTGAAGCAGAAAGCAACCTGATGCTGGAACTGAACGGTAAGTGGTTCTATAAGGCACCAGGTACAAAGACAGTTGACCTGATGGCCGCATTTTTTGAAAAGCCGCTGGCGGGTGAAGCGGATATGACACTAAAAATCTTTGCACCACCGGCAACAGGCGAAAATGATCTCTCAGTAGAGGACGGTTTGTATCACTGCGATGCGGTACTTCACGAGTTGCCGAATATTCGTATTCGCTTTGAACCGGTGGAAAAGTGAGAAAATCCCTCCAAGAGAGGATGGCAATTCAGGCGCGTACAGGGCAACAGCATTTACCTGCAAATTGCACAAAGAAAAGCCTTATGGCACAGCATAAGCACGCCTTTTTCGAAGGAAATGCACTGTTTTGAGGAGGTTAGACTTCGAAAATAGCAACTTATTTTGTGCAACATTACCCAAATGCTGTTGTCCTGCAGGCGCGTAAATTCACACTTGACAAAAAGTTATGGATATTGTATAATGAAAATGATAATATTTGACCGGGTGTGTGCTACCGTTTCGCCCGGCAGTTAGGAGTACTTGAATATGGGACTTTTTGACAAGGTGAATCACGCGGGTCGCAGCATTTCGGAAAACTCGAAGAGCGCAGCGGAGTCAAATAATCTGAAGAAAAAGATTGTGTATGAGAAGGAACGCATCACAGAAGTGATGACAGAAATCGGTCGGCTGTTTTATGAAAACCCGAATGGCGATCATCAGGCAGAACTGGAACTCTGTGCGGATATCGATGATAGAAAACGCCGGATTGCTAGTATGCAGGGCGACCTGAGCATGCTCAGGGGCTATCGCATCTGCGGCAAGTGCGGCGCAAGGTTTGATGATAAGTATACCTTTGAGTTCTGTGGAAAGTGCGGTGCGAAGTTGGCATCAGCAGAATAAGTGTGCGTAAATGGCAATATCGCATGAAGGTTGGTCGGCAGAGGGCGTACAAAGCCACGAGACAGTTTTTGTATAGAGTTGCCATAATTGTACAATGGGACAGCACAGCCAACAAAATGGGTGTGCTGTTTTTATGCAGATGAATAGAGTAGGGAGTAGAGTACCATGATGGAGCCAATGCTTTCATTTGATTGGAGAAGCGTACACGTCAAAGCGTCAGAAGTGATCGCGCTGCTGCGCCGATATCGGGGCCAGAAGTTGGATGTATTGTTCCACTTTGATCAGTGCCTGTACCACGTGGGGGTAAACCCAGATCATGTGCAGGAGCCGTTTTATATGGATGAAGAGACATATCCGTCCGTCTTTGCTTTTTGTAGTTCGGCGGCGGTAGAAGGGGGCTTTTTGCTGCCGGATCTACAGGAACCGCTGGATGTGCTAGCGGTGAATGACGGCGATCCCGCCCCATATTTTGCGTAGGAGGAGGGCGCACAAACGTGCAAACGAAAAATACGACTGAAAATCAACCCAAAAATCGTTGGCTTTCCTATATCGCAGATGGCTTGCTGTCCGGATTGATGATTGGCATAGGTGGCGTGGTCAGCCTTTCGTGTGAAAATCGTTACCTGGGGGCGTTTTTATTCTCTCTGGGGTTGTTCTGTATCATCCACTTCCAGTATGGTCTGTATACTGGGAAAGTGGGGTATATTTTGGATCGGGATCTGCCCTATTTGGCAGAGACGGGCGTGACCTTGTTGGCAAATGCTGCTGGGGCAGCATTTGCCGCCGCCTTGGTTCGCCTGACAAGATTTGCTTCTCTCGTGCCTGTACAGGGACTGGATGTTACTCTCACCGAACGAGCACAGACAACGATACAGACCAAGATGGACGATAGTCTGCTCAGTGCTTTTGTGCTGGCGTTTTTCTGCGGCATACTGATGTTCACTGCGGTGGAAGGCTCCAGAAAAAGCCGCGAAGCCAATAATGGCATTGCTGGGATCTTTGCTGTGGTTATGCCGATTATGGTGTTTATTCTCTGCGGATTCAACCACTGCATTGCCGATATGTTTTACTATTTTTTGGCGGGCTGCCCTGCACCGACGCGTGCGGTGCTATATCTGCTGGTTGTGATTTTTGGCAACCTTGTGGGCGGTATCTGCATCCCGTTCCTGAAGCGGTTTTCCAACAATCCGCTGTGAAAGGTTCGTTCGAGGCACTTTTTTGACACATGATGGGGACACGGGATACCGTGTCCTTTTTTGATAGAAAGGAATCGCATTATGGAACAGCGGGAGATCGCTCTGAATGGTACGATGGTGTCCTATACACTGATTCGAAAATCGGTGAAAAATATTAATCTGCGGATTCAGCCGCAGAAGGGACTTTCTGTTTCGGCACCGCTTCATACACCACTTATTCGAATTGAACAGGTGCTGCGCCAGCATGCGCAGCGAATCTTGTATGCACTACAGGAACTGGCATTGGAACAACCTGAACGGCAGCAGTATCCCATTACTTATACTACAGGGGAAACCGTGCTGTATCTAGGCACATTCCACACGTTGCAAGTGGCGCGTGCGACGCAAAATGGTGTACAGAAACAGGGTTCAATCCTTCGCCTGCTGGTGTGTCGGCCAGAGGATCCTGCCGTTCGTCAAAAAACGTTCGACAATTGGTGGAAACGAACCTGTGAAAGAATGGTGCGTAATATGTGCCGAGCTGTCTATCCCATTTTCGCGCCGCATCAAGTCGAATTTCCCGAGATTCGGTTTCGTCAGATGGTGTCGATGTGGGGGAATTGCCGCCCTCAACGAAAGATCGTGACCTTTAACTATCGTCTGCTGGCAGCTGAACCGGCGTGCGTGGAGTATGTGGTGCTACATGAATTTGCCCATTTTTTGCATCCCAATCATGGAAAACAGTTCTGCGATTTTTTGGAAAAGGAATTGCCCGATTGGAGGCAGTTGCAGTATCGCCTGCAAAAAACAGTCGATATTTCACTGGCAGTGCCATGAAATTGTTGGAAGACGGTAAGAAAACTGGCAAAATGCCTAAAAATGCAAAAATATGTTTAGATATATTCCACAGAAAAATGATGGATTAGGAAAAAAGTGTTGATTTTTTTTTGAGGGTATGATAGAATAAAGAACAGATTGGTCTGTACACAAAAGGGGATCTGCCACAGTGGCAGACATACAGATCACGGAAAACTGGAAAGGAGTTTTTTTATGAAAAAACTTGGGATCGGTAAGCGCATTCTGGCTTGCGCGGCCAGTGCAGCGACATTACTGACCGGCTCGTCACTATCGGGGTTGTCTCTTTTGGGACCAATGACTGTTAGTGCGGCATCGACCGACAATTATGCAAAGCTACTGCAATACAGTATGTATTTTTATGATGCGAATATGTGCGGTACAGAGGTGGGCGAAAAGGGTCAGCTCACTTGGCGGGACGACTGTCACACCAGTGATGTGGTAACAGGTGGTTTCCACGACGCTGGAGATCATGTGAAGTTTGGTCTCCCCAGTGGTTATACCGCGTCGACGCTGGGCTGGAGCTATTATGAATTCAAGGATAGCTTTGACAGCTTGGGTCAAACCGCACATTTAAAGACAATTACCGACCATTTTGCACAGTATTTTAAGAAATGTACTACGCTGTCCGGCAGCACGGTGACCAATTTCATCTATCAGATTGGCAATGGGACACAAGATCACAATGAATGGTGTGCACCAGAAGATCAGGACGCAAGCAGTCGCCAGGTGTATCAGACTTCCTCTGGTGCAAGCGATATTGCCGCAGAGTATGCCGCAGCACTGGCAGCCAATTATGTCAACTTTGGCAATGAGGAGGATTTGCGGTACGCTAAGGCGCTATTCCAGTTTTCCACACAGTATAATACCTGTGCGACTGACGGTGTAACTAACTTTTACAATTCTTTTGACTATTATGATGACCAGGCATGGGCAGCTGGTTGGCTCTATCTAGCAACGGAGGACAGTACATATAGTAACTTTCTGAACACTTTCATGAATACCTCTAATGCGGGGCAGTCTGGTCAGTCCGGCTGTCAGTGGGGCGTTTATTCTCCTATGTCATGGAACAATGTGAGTCTTGGCGCGGCAATCCTGCAGTCTGAGATCACGAATTCTTCCAACGACTGGTCTAAGGTAACCGAGTACTTGGACAAGACCTGCACTAGCAACAGCACTTATTATTGTGCAGATCCATGGGGTAGCTGTCGGTATAACGCAGCTATGCAGATGGCGGCACTTGTGACTTCTAAATATAATAAGGATTATTCCAGCTGGTGTAAGAGCCAGATGGCTATGATCTTGGGCGATAACCCTATCAATACCAACTTTGTTGTAGGCTTTGACAGCAATTCTGCAAAGTATCCGCACCACAGAGCTGCCTCTGGCTATGACAGTTTTGAGGATATGGGCGAAAACACTGGCTTTAGCAGTGACGGCCACACGTTGGTCGGCGCACTGGTAGGCGGCCCGTCTGATTCGAACTTCACATACAGTGATTCTATTCAGGATTATGGTTGCAATGAGGTGGCCAACGACTATAATGCAGGTCTTGTGGGTGCTGCTGCGGGTCTGTATGCAACATATAAGACAGGCAGCTTGGATAGTTCCATTGAGGGTGTAAAGAACGCAGCGGTTTCGACAACAACAACCACAACAACAACAACAACCACAACAACCACCACAACAACAACAACAACCACAACAACAACCACGACCACAACGACTACCACGGCACGCCCCGTAGTCACCACTACGACTACAACCAGCCAGCGTTTCACTACGACTACTACAAATGGGAACATTGGCAGCGGTTCTGAGGCGAACTTTACCGTTGGCACAGAAGAAGGTGTGGATGGCACAATTTATAAGTATGCGGAATTCGCGACAAATGGTGCCGCTTCTGCTACGGTATATTTCACGATAAACTCGAATGATACAATGGCAAGCGTTTCTTTCGGCACATGGACAGGTACCTGGGAACAGACAGATTCTGATATATCGGTGCCGTCCAACAAGGTATGCTCAGCAAGTTATACCATTCCCTCTAATGCAAGCAGTGTGAAATTCAGCGTATATTGGCCGGGGGCAGATAACGTGGAGATCACCCAGGTCGTTCTGAACTATGGTGCGACTTCAAATACCACCACAGCAGCTACCACCGGCGGCAATGACGGCAATGATGTGGATGCCAATATTACCATTGGCACCGAGCAAGGTACTGATGGAAAAATTTATAAGTATGCAGAATTTTCGCCGAATGGTGCTGTCTCTGCAACCGCATATTTTACTGTAAACTCAAATGACACCGAGGCAAGCGGCTCTTTCGGCACTTGGACAGGTACCTGGGAACAGTACAACTTTGAGGGAATATCCATACCATCCAACAAGGTCTGCTCGGTAGACTATACGATTCCAGCGAATGCAGGTACTGTGAAGTTTAGCGTATACTGGCCGGGTGCAGATAATGTGGAAATTACCCGAATTGTCTTGCACTATAGCAGTACTTCTACAACTGCACCCACCACCACAGCAACTACCACTACCACGACAACTACCAGAGCTACAACTGCTTCTACGCAGGCGACAACTAGAACGACCGCTTCTACAACTGCTGCCACAACCACTACACAGGGCACACAGCTCCCCAACACAGGTGGCGAATATACAGCAAATATGTACGGAGACACCAATCTGGACGGTCGTGTGGATATTTCGGATGCCGTTCTGTTGAATAAGGCACTCGCTGGCGTTGTGATCATGAACGGACAGCAGTACGCCAATGCAAATGTTTGCACAGATGCGGGTGTCGGCAGTGCGGATGCCAATGTGTTGCTGCGCTTCTTAGTAGGTTTGGTTGACACCATTCCATGTGCATAAGCATTAGCGAAAACCATTTGTTTGGTTCATAATTTGTTATAAAAGCCGCAAGAAGCCGTTTGGTTTCTTGCGGTTTTTTGGTAGTATTCAGCACTTTTCAGTGTCAAAATGCACAAAAAAAGAAGAAACTGTTTAGCATAATTTACTGAAATTTCGAAGAAAGCTTTACAAGAAATTTGGAGTGTGTTATAATAATGGAAACGAGGAAAATGCACACTATGACGGAATTCTTGCGTCTAAAATTCCGATCAGAAGGTGTGTATGATCCGGGGGGATCCGGAAAAAGAATCGTTGTATGCGGGGCACAAATATGTGCACCAAAATAAAATTTCCAATTTTCAAGGAGGATATCTATGCTGAAGAAAAAACTCGGCAAGAAGGTAGCCGCCCTGGTCTCTGCTGCTGTAATGGCAATTTCTGCGACCGCTACGGGACTTAGCACGCTGTCCATGACGGCATTCGCAGGCGAGGAGCTAGGCGAGGGTACTTTCGAAAACGAAGCGGGCTTGCCGTGGCACATCTGCGAAAACGCAACGGCTGTCATGAAGTTTGACATCACAGACGGTGTGTATGCGATCAAGCTCGAAAACATCGGTGGTACAGACAACGGTGGTGAATCCCGTTGGGACTGCCAGTTCCGTCACAGAAATCTGACGATCGAGTCAGGTCATACCTATCGTATTACGTACAGCGTAAATCCGTCCAACAGTGGTCATATGTATCCAAAGGTGGGTAATATGACAAATGATGATCAGGAACTTTGGCACAGCAACGGTAGCGAACTAAGGATGTCGTACCAGGAAGGCATCAGTCAGGAAGAACTGGAATCGCAGTTGATGGCTGCGTCCATGACGGGAACGACCGTGGATTACGGTGCTGGTTGGGATGCCTGGTATAACAAGGAATATCCGGCAAACCAGTGGACAACGGTTGCGTATGAGTTCACTGCAACAGAAACTGTTGAAGGTACAGCTGAGTGGACCTTCCATATGGGCGGTAAGGGTGAGTATGCAAATATTGACTGCTTCCCGAAAGATACCATTATCCTGTTCGACAACCTCGCACTCATTGACGTAACTGATGATGTGACTGACTATGTACACGAAGAAGAGTATCAAATCAAGGGTGTAGAAGCAAACCAGGTTGGTTACTATCCGAAGTGTAAAAAGGAAGCCACTTTGATCGTAGAAGAGGGCGACACCACGCAGTATCCGTACACCATCAATGATGCAAGCGGTGCTGTGGTATACTCTGGTACGACTTCTGGCGAAGTCATCTATGATGAAGGCGGCTGGAACTATAACCAGGTAATTGACTTCACTGATTTTACCACCGAAGGCAAGGGTTATACGCTGACTGTAAATGGCCAAACCTCGCTTGCGTTCGATATCGACCAGAATCTGTATGAGAATTACAACGATGATAGCCTGCTGACCTATGCACTGAACTATTTCTATCAGAACCGTTCGGGTATAGATACAGAGTCGCAGTATATCCCGTCTGAGCAGACTGTATCGGGCAGTGGTGCTACGCTGTCTCGTAGAGACTGTCACAACCCGGATACTGCATATATCGTAAACGAGTGGGTATACATCTACACATCTCTGCCGTCCAAATCTGGCGGTTCACTGGATTGCACCGGCGGTTGGTATGACGCAGGTGACTATGGTAAGTACGTTGTAAACGGCGGTATCTCTCTGTGGACGCTGATGAATATGTATGAGCGTTCGCTGATGGTAGAAAAGGCTGACAAGTTCGATGATGCAGGTGATCTGATGCCGATGCCGGAAGCAGGCAATGGTATTCCGGATATCTTGGACGAATGCAAGATTGAGCTGGACTTCTTCTTGAAGATGCAGCGTGATGACGGTATGGTTTACCACAAGATGCACGATTATAAGTGGACCGGTCTGGCTGTTGCTCCGTTCGATGATGATGGGGACGAGGCTGGTTCGAAGCGTCCGATGCGTATTGTAAAGCCGGCAACTTATGCAGCAACATTGAACTTTGCAGCTGCTTGTGCACAGGGTGCTCGTCTGTTTGAACAGTATGATCCGACTTATGCATCGACCCTGGAATCTGCTGCAATTAAGGCTTATGATGCAGCAAAGAGCGAGTGGAGACCGTATACTTCTGACAACGATTATTATGCACCGCTGGATCAGAACAAGGGTGGTGGCCCGTACGGCGATACAGAAGTATCTGACGAATTCTACTGGGCAGCTTGCGAGCTGTACATCACCACTGGTGATAGCACATACTATGACGAACTGTACAAGTATGGCACAAACGCATATGGCACCGACAACGGCAGTGCATTGGAAATTTCTACACTGCTGACCGGCGGTGAAAACAAGGGTACTTGTTCGCTGTTTACATGGGGTACACTGAATAGTGTTGGTTCGATTTCCCTGTATGTAAACTCTGCATCCATGCTTGAGCGTGGCCTGCTGAGCGATGAAGAAGTAAAGACTCTTCAGGAGCAGGTGATTAAGGCTGCTGACTATTATCTGGATGTTCAGTCTGAATCTGCTTATGGCACACCGTATCGTGGCATTGACTACAATGCTGACATTTGGAGCTACGATCTCGCAACCGGTACAGATGCAACTGTAACAGAGGTACTGGAAGGCGGTTATGAGTGGGGTTCCAACTCCATGGTTATCAACAACGCACTGATCATGGCGCTGGCATATGATCAGACAAAGGAAGTAAAGTATATCGATGGCGTAACTACTACTATGGACTACCTGATGGGTCGCAACCCGAACGAGCAGTCTTATGTATCTGGTTATGGTGAGAATTCACTGAAGTACCCGCACCACAGATGGTGGTCTGGCCAGTTGAACAGCGAAGATTTCCCGTATGCACCGTATGGTGTTCTGTCCGGTGGTCCGAACTCCAACATGGAAGACCCGATGGTAAAGGGTCGTGGTTTCAAGGTAGGCACACTGGCACCGATGAAGTGTTATCTGGATAACGTAGAAGCTTGGTCTGTAAACGAGTGTACCATCAACTGGAACTCGCCGCTGTGCTGGGTAATCTCCTTCATCGATGACGAAGCACCGAACATTGTTCGTGATCCTTCCGGTGAGACCACAACAACTACGGATTCGACTACTGCTGCAGAAACCACTACAACAGAGGCTGCAACGACTGCTGCTACTACTGAGAGCGGAGCAGCAACCACTGCTTCTTCTGAAGGCGCTACCACTGCTGCCACATCTGTTTCTGTAGAACCGGGTACACTGCTGCTGGGCGATACAAACCTGGATGGCCGTGTAGATATCACAGATGCAGTTCTGCTGAACAGATTCCTGGCTGGCGTAGTTACCTTCAACGCTGATCAGCGTGCAAATGCTGACTGCTACGACATGGACGGCACACTGGCGGCAAGCGATGCTTCCACACTGCTGCGTTTCCTTGTAAATCTGGTTGACTCCATGCCGGAAGTGTAAGGAAAAGTATGTTTTCCCTGTATAGGGAATCCACTACACGTATATGAAAAGAACTGCTGTACTGGTTTTGCCAGTGCGGCGGTTCTTTTTTGCTTTGGAGGCGATATGACAGGCATATCGTATAGTAATGATCCTTGGTAAAAATTTGTGCTCATTCAAACGAAAAAAGTCGAAAAATCCCTTGACAAGCTATGCTGGATACAGTATAATAGAATAGACAAGAGGTGAACTGCGGATATGCAGTCCCTCATACCGATCCCTTATCAAGAGTGGTGGAGGAACAGGTCCTGTGAAGCCCGGCAACCGGTTGATGTGATGCAACATCGGTGCCAATTCCTGCGGTATAACCGAGAGATGAGGCAATTTGTACGAAAAACAAAAGGCACCCACTCCGGGTGCCTTTTTTGTTTGGTATGCGGCGTATGTTGGATGATAGCATATGTCTCGCATTTTTTGATGAAAATGGAAGGAAAGGAACGAAACTATGGCAAGAACATTATTTACCTCAGAATCCGTTACAGAAGGACATCCTGATAAAATCTGTGATCAAATTTCCGATGCAGTTCTAGATGCTATTTTGGAACAAGATCCTAAGGCACGTGTGGCGTGTGAAACGACTGTAGCAACGGGCATGGTACTCTGTATGGGCGAAATCACCACGACAGCAAAGGTGGACATCCCCCAGATTGCACGGGATGTGATTGTGGATATCGGCTATGACCGGGCGAAATACGGTTTTGATGGCCATACCTGCGCAGTGCTGCTGGCGATGAATAAACAGTCCCCTGATATTGCAATGGGCGTCAACGATGCGCTGGAATCCCGAAACGGTGAAACGATGGAGACGGGTGCTGGTGACCAGGGCATGATGTTTGGCTATGCCTGTGATGAGACGGCGGAGAAGATGCCACTCGCTGTTTCGCTGTCGCATAAACTCTGTATGAAATTGGCAGAACTGCGTAAGAATAAGACGCTGTCCTATCTGCGTCCCGATGGAAAAGCACCGGTAACGGTGGAATATGATGGTGACAAGCCGGTGCGAATCGACACTGTGGTCATCTCTACCCAACACGCACCGGATGTGCGGCTGGAGACAATCCGGCAGGATATGATGCATTATGTAGTATCATCGGTGCTGCCAAAGGCGCTGCTGGACGAAAAAACACGGTTTCTCATCAACCCGACAGGTCGTTTTGTCGTAGGCGGTCCGCAGGGGGACAGCGGTCTGACCGGCAGAAAGCTGATTGTGGATACATATGGAGGCATGGCACGTCACGGCGGCGGCGCATTCAGCGGAAAGGATCCAACAAAGGTTGACCGTTCTGCCTCATATGCGGCACGGTATATTGCGAAGAATGTTGTGGCGGCTGGATTGGCCAAGCGCTGCGAGGTGCAGCTTGCCTATGCCATTGGTGTGGCGAATCCGGTTTCTATTCGAGTGGATACCTTTGGTACGGGGACTGTGTCGGAGGATGTGTTGGCACAAGTGGTTCCGCAGGTATTCCAGTTGACACCGGACGGCATTATTGCTATGTTACAGCTGCGCAAGCCACAGTATCGCCAGCTGGCGGCATATG
>CASDUD010000216.1 GCA_949283725.1 uncultured Ruminococcus sp. | reverse complement strand
GAACGATTTTACCCCCTATCCCACTATTATCACAAAAAATTTGGAAAACCCGTTTTCAAAGCCGCAATCGATGCTGGACTATCCTGTCCTCACGCCAATGGCACAGGCACATCCAGCGGCTGTATTTTTTGCCGCGGTAGAAGCGGATACTTTACGTACCCCGGCACCATTACGCAGCAGCTTCAGCGAGAAGCCGCCCGTATTCATCGCACGCACCCAGAGGCAGGTATACTCGCTTATTTTCAAGCTGGCACCAATACCTATGGACCGACAGCCAAACTTCGGGCGTGCTATGCAGAGGCCATGGCCTTTCCAGGCGTTGTGGGAATTTCCATTGCCACCCGCCCGGACTGCCTGCCGCCAGAAGTGTTGACGCTGCTGGAAGATTTGGCAAAAAGAATTCCCCTTACCGTAGAGTTAGGGCTTCAGACCGTCCACGACCAAACGGCTGATATCATTCGGAGAGGGTATTTGTACGACACATTCATACAGGCATACCAGGCACTGCGAACACGAAATATCCGCATCTGTCTCCACCTCATCAACGGACTGCCAGGCGAAACAGACCAAGAAATGCTCGAAACAGCTCGTGTCATTGGCAGGCTCTATCCCGATGGCGTGAAAATCCATTTGCTCCATGTTTTGCAAAACACACCACTAGCTGTACTGTACGAAAACGGCGCCTATACGCCACTTTCCCGGGCAGAGTACATCCAAATTACCGCCGCCCAACTTGCACTTCTCCCCAAAACTACCGTAATAGAGCGGCTCACAGGCGATGGAGATATTCGAACGCTTTTAGCACCCCTGTGGAGCCGCAATAAATCTGCTGTACGTAACGCCATCATTCGGCATCTGAAACAAACAGATAGTTGGCAAGGCAAAGCATTTGACACACTACAAGCAGCACACTGTGTAAATACACGCACATAATTCTACACGCAAATAGCCCGGAACGGGAGACCTCCATTCCGGGCTTCTAATATACCTATTCAATTGTACACACTTCTCAAGAAGGCGTTTCATTCAATTTTTATTTGAAAGAACTTTCATTCTTTCGCTTAAGCCTTGATGGGACTCACTCCTCACGTTATTTTCATTGTCCAAAAATATCTCTTCAGAAACCACATACGAAACACGTCCTTTCTATATCCTGAACCCGTTTCTTATGTTCTCCATGCACTACATTATGCCATGGGTTTCACCTTTTCTGTAAGATTTTCTAAGATGCAGTCTATCACATTTCCATGGGACTCACCTTTTCATTTTTTGTACAACAGATATCCAACGCACGATGAACGTGCTATGCATTCCCATATGCTTTTATTGGAATCATCTGAGACCGTTACTTTCAAAAACCAGCATACTATATAAAGACATTTCTGTCGGAGATCCTGCACCGTCATCGTACAGGATTGGAATTCATATGCTGCCATTTCCAATAACAGGTTATAGCGCAAACAGTTGCTTACGCCAAACATCAGATTCCCCCGGCTCACAAATTCTCATCATTTCCTACGTGCCCTCGACCAGTCGTTGCTGATCCCTCGCTACGCCTTAACCTTGTTCCACCGGTGGCTTATCCGATGCTGACAGCATATGCAGCTGTGATTCTTCTATTGCCATCGGACCTCGCCCTCCTTCTTGATGTAGTATCGCTTTTCAAAAGGGATTGCTCCCTTAACCCTTGAAAAGCCTATCGTTCGGGAACGCCATGCTTAGAGAACTTTTCGCCAGTTCCTATTCACTGTTCCCTTTCCTTGTCTATATCATATCATACCGCGCGTTTAATGTCAATAGTTTTTTGTCAACTTTTTTTGATTATTTATGTATTTTGAATAAAATCAAGCAGGCATATCATTTTTATTATTTCGATTTTGTTTTATTATATTTTAATTCAAAATTAGTCACTATAAAATTATTTTATAAAGAGACAAATAGAATCAATGGACGTATTAATTGCATTTAACTTTTCTTGTACTTTTAATTTTTCCAGAAACACCCGGAACCGTGGATAGACAGTCATTATAAAACCAGCACTTCAAATTTTTTGTGTTACATTACAATGTTCATAACAGATTTGTCTGATCTCCCATTTCTATTTGTATCACAACTTAAGCTTAACACAGGATGTCCTTTTCTGTAAACTTTTTTGTAAACTGTTTCACTTCTATTGTACGCCTACATTATTCACTTACGCAATTTTTTTAACATCCTTGCCAGATCCTCTAAAATGTGCTATAATAAGCAAAAAGAAAAGGAGCCTATCTGTATGAAAACAATTGGAATCATTGGCGCCATGCCCTCAGAATTGGCAGATATTCGCGCTGCTCTGCCCCAGTCACAAGTGCAAAAAAAAGCTGGATTTGATTACTACATCTACCAAACCAACGACACTCGTGTCATCCACGTATGCAGTGGTATTGCCAAAGTAAATGCTGCCGTCTGCACCCAAGCACTCATTGACACGTTTGCTCCAGACGCGATCATCAACGCTGGAATTGCTGGCGGTATGCATTCTGATGTCCATGTATGCGATATCGTAGTGTCCACCGAAGTGCTGCCGCATGACCTTGACCTCCACTTTTTACAGGACTATCCTCCCTACTGCGGCGTTTATCCGGCGGACAAGGCACTTCAAACACTAGCGCTAGATACCTGCAAGGAACTCGGTATGCGAGCATTCTCCGGGCGCATCGTCTCTGGCGAAGCATTCATTTCTGACAATGCGATCAAGTCAAATATCCTCACCCGGCTGCATCCCCACGCGGTGGATATGGAGAGTTCTGCGGTGGGACACTGTGCCTATCTGAACCAGGTGCCCTTTGTCAGCGTTCGCTGTATCTCCGACAACGCCGATGACGAAGGCGCGATGTCCTTTGATCAATTCGAAAAAATCGCTGCCAAGCGTGTAGCTGATATTGTATTGCGCATGACCGAAGTCTTTTGAAATGGGCACATCTCTGGAACTGCTCTTTTTCCTGTTGGTCATTTCTATTCTTTTGGCATTGGGCTGTATGGTCATGGAAATCGCTCTGTACTGCATCAAGAAAAAACACACGGTTTTCTTTTGGTCGACTGCCATCGGAAATTGCATTTTGACAGCATTTCCTTGTTTTATGTGGCTAGGCTTTTTTGCTGTCTTTTTTCTCCTTCCAGTTTTGGCACTGTTTCACGTAGTTTTCGGAATCTTATATATACAGCGACACGCAAAGCATGGGCTGAATCGAGGTGACTATATCAAATGACACTACAGCAGCTACAATATGTTATTGCCATTGTGGAGCATGGTTCTATCAGCGAGACAGCGAAACAGCTCTATGTTGCACAGCCCACATTGTCCAGCGCCGTGCGCACACTAGAGGACGAGTTTGGCATCACCATCTTTCATCGTTCTGCCCGAGGCATTGCGCTGACGGAGGAGGGACGGGAATTCCTCGCCTATGCCCGCCAAGTTGTAGAACAGGCGGATCTGCTCCACCAGCACTATGGTGCCACAAGGCAGAAAAAACAGCGTTGTGCCATCTCTACCCAGCACTACGCCTTTGCTGTGGATGCCTTTGTGCAACTCATTCAGCAGCTTTCCCTCGATGCCTATGAATTTACGCTTCGAGAGACACGAACATATGAGATTTTAGAGGATGTGCGGCGTTTTGACAGTGAGATCGGCATACTCTATTTGAGCCGTTTCAATGAAAAGATCCTTCGCGCCATGCTGGAGGAATCTCATCTGATATTTCACCCACTTGCTGTGGCAAAACCCCATGTTTTTCTGCGAGCCGACCATCCGCTTGCCCACTGTACCAGTGTAACTACACAAACACTGGAACCATACCCTTTTCTATGCTTTGAACAGGGCATCCACAACTCTTTCTACTTTGCAGAGGAACTGCTCAGTACGATGCCCCATCAGAAATGCATCCGGGTCAGCGACCGTGCCACACTGTTCAATCTATTGCGGGGCGTACAGGGCTATACCATTTGCAGTGGCATGGTCAGTGCTGACTTAAACGGGGGTGACATTGTTTCCGTCCCATTGGATATGCCGGAACGCATGGAGATCGGCTGGATCTCCAACCCCCGCGCCCATCTAAGCCCCGCCGCAAAGCTGTATTTACAGGCACTATGCAGAGTACTTACCGACTATCAACAGACAGATATCATCGCTGAAACAGATGCACTCTCCATCGAATCCATGCACAAAGATAACTAGAACGTGTTCCCATAAACGTATGCGCACGGCTTTTCGGCAAAATTTCACGTATCCTGTGTGAAAGGGTTTGGCAGGTGACCGCCTACCTGTATTTTTTCTTATCTGCGTAAAATTTAGGCAACACCGCACAGAGATTGTGCGTCAGATGCGCTAGCAATTTTTGTGAAATATGGCGAAAAAAGCGTATGCTGATGACGTACAAAGCCATCAGACGGTCTTTGTGCGGTGTTGCCTTTATGCTCAAAAATCTACGTATATTTTTTGTAAACACGCTCTTTTATGGCTTATGAAGGTTTTGTTTGTGGTTATTGGGTGAACTCGGATGATATCGTCCGACCTACAAATTTATCTATCAGAGAGGATGGTTATTTTATGAAAACGACAGCCCAAAATAATGCCAGCAGCTTTGGCTCACGAGTTGGATTTGTGCTGGCAGCTGCCGGATCAGCAGTTGGACTTGGCAACATCTGGCGCTTTCCATATCTTGCCGCGAAATACGGCGGTGGCATTTTTCTGCTTGTCTACCTTATTTTTACTGTCACATTTGGTTTTACGCTGATGTTGACTGAAATTGCAATTGGTCGCCGTACCGGAAAGAGCGTCATTGAGGCATACAGAACAGTACATCCAAAATTCCGTCCCTTGGGTTGGCTCGCTGCTGCCATTCCAGTAATTATCCTGCCTTATTATTGCGTTATTGGTGGATGGGTACTCAAATATCTGGTTGACTTTGGCATCGGTGCAGGGAAAGCTGCTGCTGACGATGGTACATATTTCTCCAATTTCATCGGACACGCAGGGATGCCGACGCTGTTTTTTGTCATCTATGTGCTTGCAACCGCCGCTATCGTCATTCTAGGTGTCCAAAAGGGAATTGAAAAAATGAGTAAAATCATGATGCCGATTTTACTTGTGCTAATTGTGGGAATTGCAATCTACACACTGACACTGCCCGGCGCAATGGATGGTCTACTCTATTATGTAAAGCCTGATTTTTCCGCGTTCTCCATAAAGACCGTTGTCGCTGCGGTGGGACAGCTGTTCTATTCCATGTCACTTGCAATGGGAATTATGATTACCTATGGCTCTTATATGCGCAAGGAGGACAGTATCGAAAGCTCTGTCCGCCAGATTGAAGTATTCGATACGATTGTTGCATTTTTAGCCGGCCTAATCATCGTTCCGGCGGTATTCGTATTCTCCGGCGGTGACGAGAGTGCCTTGAACTCCGGTCCGAGCCTAATGTTCATCACTCTACCAAATGTCTTTGCTTCTATGACAGGCGGTCAAATTATTGGAATTGTATTTTTCCTGTTGGTAGCACTTGCGGCACTGACCTCGTCTATTTCGCTGATGGAAACCGTCGTTTCAATCATTCAGGAAAAATTTCACTGGGGGCGTATAATGAGTTGTCTGCTTGTCACCGGATTTTCGCTGTTTGTGGGGATGCTCTCAATTTTCGGCTATAGCATCTGGTCTGAATTTACAATTTTTGGGAAACAACTTCTAGACTTCTTTGATTATATCAGCAATAACATCATGATGCCAATTGTAGCACTGTTCACCTGTATCCTAATTGGATTTGTTGTGAAAACAACATATATCGAAAACGAAATCGAATGTAACGAGATATTTCGTGCAAAGGGACTCTATCGGGTCATGGTCAAATATATTTGCCCAATTTGTATGCTAATGATTCTGTTTTCGACATTATTCATGGATCTCTAATTTCATGAGAACAAGCTCTAAAAAATTATGCAGCGCTGCTCTATCGCTGCCTTCTAAGTATGGATGCTTTTGCTACAACGTATGAAACAACCAAGCCATTAAACAGCCCTGCTGGCACAGCGCAACATAACAGCACTGGTGCATAAGCAACTACGTAGATGGACTGCATCAACCCTCCCGCCATCAACAGTTGACCGACAATATGTGCCACTGCGCCCATAGCGCTGACAAACCAACTCTGCCTGGCAAATGGCCGATGCAGCAGCCACATGACTGCAAAACTACACAGTCCACCGCAAAGCGAATACAACAGCATCATTGGCTGACCACAGAACAGCGCACTCAGTGCAATACGCACCAACAACACTGCCAGCGCATCCCTAGGGCGTTCCAGTATCAGCACAAGCAATGTCACAGCATTGGCAAGCCCCAACTTTATGCCGGGCAGTGCCACCAGAAGTGGAATCTGCATCTCTACTAAAAATAGTGTCAGTGCCATGCTGGCATACAGCCCGCAGCGAATATTACGTCTGTGCATCGATCTCGTCTCCATCGCCGCTGCCTCCTTCCCGAATGGTGACAATCAATTTGTGCGGCAGGCAAACAATTGTTTCCCCCGGCTTGGAAATTTTCCCCATTCGCACACAAACCTGATCAGGACACGAGGCGTACTCCACCATAATATAGCCTGTGCCAATTTCCAGCACATTCTCTGCCCCTGTTTCTCCGATGACAATACGCTCTGGCGATGTGCGCACCTGCTGCAAATCATAGGTATACAATACCTCCCCATCCACGGAAACTTCCGCCACACCAACGTCGCTATGCTGCCGCCGCCAGTGCTGCCATCCCGCCGCAAACGCCGTTCCTATCAATATCACCCCTATAATCCCCACACAGAGCCACCGCTTTTTTGATTGTTTCATATAAATGTCCTCCTTCCATTCAAAGCTGCCTTACTGCTTTCATCAGTATACCGCAAACCGACAAGGAAAGTCAAGAGGACATAAAGCGTATCACATAACACTCGAAAAATGCTATTTTCATAGCAAAAATCTTTTGCAACTATTGACTTTTTTAATAGAGTTGTTTATAATAAAGGCTATACCAAACAAAAGCTCCATGCTAGGGCGTTTTGACACTAAATATAGTACGCAGATTTTCGAGCACAAATTTTACGCAGACAAGGCAAAAAAGAGGCAGTGTTAGGCTTAGTGTCAACAAGCCCTAACTCTATATATTTTTTATACTAGGAGGATTGTACATGGTACTTGCAGTTGATATTGGCAACACCAATATCGTAATCGGATGTTTCCAGGCACAGGACATTCAATTTGTAGAACGAATTTCCACGAATCAGAATTCTACAACGCTGGAACTGGCTATTTCCATTAAGACAATTCTGGAAATCTATCATATCCGCACTACAGAAATCGAGGGCAGTATTATTTCATCAGTCGTACCCTCCCTCAACCATGCGATGAAAAAGGCAATTGAAAAAGTGGCGGGCTGTCGTGTGCTGACAGTAGGCCCTGGTGTACGCACAGGGCTGGATATCTCCATTGATAATCCTGCCCAGTTGGGCAGCGACCGGGTGGCAGATGCGGTAGCAGCAATCGATATGTATGAGCCGCCACTCGTCATCATTGATATGGGGACAGCCACCACACTATCGGTCGTTGATAAATGGCGGCGGCATATTGGCGGTGTGATCGTGCCGGGTGTGGGCATTTCAATGAATGCACTCACAGAAAAAACAGCACAGCTACCCAAAATTTCTCTAGATCCTCCCGAAAAATGCATTGGCAGCAATACGGTAGAATGTATGAAAAGCGGCATTCTATATGGCGCAGCCGGATGTATTGACGGACTGCTTGATCGCATTGAGATGGAACTTGGCGAATCACCGACCATTTTAGCCACCGGCGGACTGTCTGAATATATCATTCCCCACTGCCGCCATGATATCCTTCTCGATCCCATGCTTCTACTGAAAGGTCTTCGTATCATCTATCTGAAAAATACCCCTGGTGGCTTTTCTTCGGAAAGTACTGCCCATATGGAATAAATATCTATCACCCCGCCCCCTGTTTCTCACCGAAACAGGGGGCTTTTGCATATGGACTGGTCTAACTGTGCGCTTGTCTGCATAAGATAGAGCAAACGAACGCCACAGACGGCGAAAAGGAGGACTTTTCATATGGATTGCAAAATCAATCGGGAGACGCTGCCCGTGACCGAGACGCTTCTGGATGAGATACAGGAACAGTCCATCGAACTGGA
>CASDUD010000215.1 GCA_949283725.1 uncultured Ruminococcus sp. | reverse complement strand
CACATGAGGCAATTCAGTGGACCTATTTTGCATATCTGGCGGCTGTAAAGGATCAGAATGGTGCGGCTATGAGCCTTGGTCGTACATCTACTTTCCTGGATATCTATATTCAGCGTGACCTGGACAACGGAACACTGACCGAAGAGCAGGCACAGGAGTATATCGACCACTTCATTATGAAGCTGCGTATGGTGAAGTTCGCAAGAACACCGGAATACAATGCATTGTTCTCTGGCGACCCGCAGTGGGTAACAGAATCTATCGGCGGTATGGGCATTGATGGCAGAACGCTTGTTACAAAGAACAGCTTCCGTTATCTGCACACCCTCGAAAATCTGGGCACTGCGCCGGAGCCAAACCTAACCGTTCTGTGGTCGAAGAGACTGCCGACTGCTTTCAAGCACTACTGTGCAAAGTTGTCTATCAACACCTCTTCCTTCCAGTATGAGAACGACGACCTGATTCGTGTAACCCATGGCGATGACTATGCAATAGCTTGCTGCGTGTCTTCGATGCGTGTAGGTAAGGAAATGCAGGTCTTCGGCGCACGTGCAAACCTCGCAAAGTGTCTACTGTACGCCATCAACGGCGGTGTGGATGAGAGAATCGACGCTAAGACTGGCAAGCACAATCAGGTAGGTCCGAAGTACCGCAAAGTAGAAGGCGACTATCTGGATTATGACGATGTTATGGAAAAGTACACCGACATGATGGAATGGCTCGCAAAGTTGTATGTAGATACTCTGAACTGCATTCACTATATGCACGACAAGTACTGCTATGAAGCACTTCAGATGGCACTGCACGACAGAGACGTAAAGCGTTACTTTGCAACAGGTATCGCTGGTATGTCCGTTGTCGCTGACTCGCTGTCTGCAATCAAGTATGCAAAGGTTAAGTGCATCCGTGACGAATTCGGTGTGGTAACTGACTTCGAAGTAGAAGGTGACTTCCCGAAGTATGGCAACAACGATGACAGAGTGGACAACATTGCTGTTGAGATTCTGGATAAGTTCATGGATATGATCCGCAGCAACTACTGCTACAGAAACGGTGTACCGACCACTTCTATTCTGACCATTACTTCTAATGTAGTATATGGTAAGAAGACAGGTAACACACCGGATGGCAGAAAGAAGGGTCAGCCGCTGGCACCGGGTGCTAACCCGATGCACGGTCGTGATACCCACGGTGCTGCTGCTTCCATGGCATCAGTTGCAAAACTGCCGTGGAAGAACGCACAGGATGGTATTTCCAACACCTTTACCATTATTCCGGATGCACTGGGTAAGGATTCTGCCGTGTTCGCAGGTGATCTGGATATTGCATCCATCCGGGAGGCACTGGAAAAGGAATAATTGCATACAGGCAAAGCTGAAATTCTGAAAGGAGGCGTCGTGTCATGGCACAGCATGAACTGAAAGAACAGGACAAATCGGATGAACTGGTGGATATGATCGAGCAGCTGATGGAAAGCGGCAGCGGTCATCTGACGATTTCAGGCGACGACCTGATGCAGGATGGCATGCGCGTGAAAACTTATCGGAGTATGGATTGCTCGAAGGGGAATATGGCATGCTGTCAGCCGACAGAATTTATAGATGAGACGTGAGGTTTTGACTCACAGATGCAACCCCTGTTGTAAATTCTTAAAGGAGGAATTTCTTATGGCAAACGAAAAGCAAATTGAGAACCTGGTTGGACTGCTGGACGGCTATGCAGAAAAAGGCGGTCATCATCTGAATGTAAATGTTTTGAATCGTGAAACACTGTTGGATGCACAGCAGCACCCGGAGAAATATCCGCAGCTGACGATCCGTGTAAGCGGTTATGCAGTAAACTTCATCAAGTTGACGAAGGAACAGCAGGATGATGTTATCAGCAGAACATTCCACGCTGGTCTATAATCTCTATTATATCACTGGATAAAATTCGCAGTGGGCGTGCGGCATATCAGGGCTGTGCGCCCATTGTTGTATGCAAATCAAGGAGGGCGATAACATGGAAGGACACATTCACTCGACCGAGAGTTTTGGTACAGTTGATGGACCGGGTATTCGTTTTGTGGTATTTTTTCAAGGATGTCCCATGCGCTGCTTGTACTGTCACAATCCAGATACGTGGACCATTGGCGGCGGAGAGGGCAACCTTCGGTCGGTAGAATCAATTTTGCAGGAATATGACGGTGTGAAAGAATTTTTGCAGGGTGGCGGTTTGACAGCAACCGGTGGAGAACCGCTGGTGCAGATGGAATTTTTGACGGAGCTGTTCGAGGCGGCCAAGAAAAAGAAGATTCATACCTGTCTGGATACGTCCGGCATTTTGTATCGTCCGGAAAAACGAGGGGCATTCGACCGACTGATGGCAGCAACCGATTTGGTTATGTTGGACATTAAGCACATTGACGATGCCGAACATCGGAAATTGACGAAGCAGAGCAACAAGTATATTCTGGAATTTGCCCGATATTTGAAGGAGAAGAACATTCCGGTCTGGATCCGCCACGTGGTGGTGCCGGGATACACGTTGAATGAAACGTATCTTCACCAGTTGGGACGGTTTTTGGCGGAACTGGATAACCTCAAGGCACTTGATGTGCTGCCGTATCATACAATGGGCGAAGTGAAGTATGAGAATCTGGGGATAGATTATCCGCTGAAGGGCGTACCGGCTGCTACCAAACAGCAGGCAATTGAGGCAAAGGAATGCATTCTTGCTGGGATGAAAGAACGGCTGCGGGAAGAATTGAAAAAATAAGGATAACACCGCACAGAGCAGATGATGTGCAAAGCCATCAGGCACTCTTTGTGCGGTGTTACCTAAACTTCCATGTGCGTGCGCACGAGACCGTACACTTTCGAATCCAAAGAAAAAATGGAGACTTTACAAAAACCGCCTTGTCAAGGGCGGTTTTTTCTGTTATAATATAAGAAGTTGCTCTTATAGGTGTTTCACGTATTTCGAGGAAATTCTTATGGAAGGGCAATATTGCACAACGCTGTATATTCGGTGTGCTGTCTGTATTTTTGCCTAGGTTTGTAAACCATCAGGTGGCGCAATTTGCCGAAAAAATCGTATGATAGAGTAGGAGGTGCAGCATGAACGCTGACCCGTATCCCTTGCCGTGCTTTTTTGTATTGCATAGCAACCGGAACAACACATGGAAAATAAAGAAACCACTGAACAAATCATGCCTTGTGGCTTGGTGTGCTTCTTGCCTGCGCTTTTTCCATTATATTTCACCAAAATACTCGCAAATACAAAAAGCATTTGCTCCATTTTGGTTTTTCATCTGGCGAAAGAATTGGCTGCGCACCTGCATACCAGATTTATTCAGTGTTTCCTAAATAAGGGCAGCTGATGCGGCGAGATCGGTCTGCCTTTTATGGAAAGGTGGTATCCGATTTGATCTCATACTATAAGACGGTGGCAAACCGATTGATTGAAATGGACAGCATTGCACCGGGTTGTTGGATTTCTGTAGTAGATCCTACAGCGCAGGAGAGAAAAATGTTGATCGATGACTATGGACTGGACAGTGACTTTCTGAAGTCCTCCCTCGATGAAGAAGAATCGTCTCGTGTGGAACAGGAGGAAAACCAGACGCTTATCATTGTAGACACAGCAGTGTCGGAGGTGCAGAAGGATGATACTTTGATTTTCTACACCATGCCGCTGGGCATTATCCTGACAGACCATTATGTGTTTACCATTTCCCTGCGGGAGAATAAGGTGATTGACGATGCAGTCAGTGGACGTATTCGCAACATTCAGACCCAGTTTCGCACGCAGTTTGTCCTGCGGCTGATGATGAATATTACCTCTTCATTTCTGGTTTATCTGAAACAGATCGACAAGACTTCCAGTGTGATGCAGCGAAAACTGCATGGTGCCATGAAAAATCAGGAATTGATTCAAATGTTGGAACTGGAAAAGTCACTGATTTACTTCTCTACTTCGCTGAAATCCAACGATGTGACGATGAATAAGATCCTTCGTGGTCGTGTGGTGAAACTCTATGAAGAGGATCAGGACTTGTTAGAGGATGTGCTGATTGAATTGAAACAGGCACTCGAAATGGCAAGCATTTATTCCAGTATTTTGTCCGGCGTAGTGGATGCATTTGGCTCAGTAATCTCCAATAATTTAAATATTGTTATGTGGCGTTTGACGATGATTACCATCATCCTGGCGATTCCAACAATGGTGTTCAGTTTTTATGGTATGAACACGTCAGATTTGCCCGGCGCAGAGCATACCTGGTTCCCGACAGTATTGGCATTTGTCTTGACAGCCTTGGTAACGATCATCTTGTTTAAATATAAAAAGAAATAGGGCAGCATCAAATGGTCGCCTTATACCAGGTACAGTTTGTTTGATATAGGGCAACACTGTACAAAGATTGCCTATCAGTTTTATGTGGAATTGCCATAGAAAAAAGAATGTTTGGAATGTGGGAACCGACCGGAAGGAAGGTGGAAGTAACATTGGAAAAGTGTATTACATGGGTGGTCAATCATCTGCCCGCCCCGTTGCGGAAATTCTATTTTCGCTATGAGAACTTGATTTTATATTTGATTTTTGGCGGGCTGACAACCGTTGTCTCGTTTATTACTCAATTTGTGCCTGCCTATTTTCTGGGGACAGGGGCGGCGGCAACGGTATTTTGCACAACGTTTTCTTGGATCTGTGCGGTGACGTTTGCCTTCTTTACCAACAAAAAGTACGTATTTAAGAGTGAAACACATTCCAAGCGGGCGTTCTGGATCGAGTTTTTCTCGTTTTATGGTGCAAGATTGGTGTCCTATTTCTTAGAACTGGCGATTATGCTTGTTTTTGCAACCTGGCTGGGCTTCAACTATTACATTGTGAAAATCTGTGCCCAGATTTTCATTGTTCTGTCGAATTATCTATTTAGCAAGCTGTTTATCTTTAAAAAGCGGGACAGCTCGGCGGAGGTACAAGACTCTGCCTCCCAACAATCGCTACAAAAGTAACATTCGCTCATTGTATAATCGATGCGCTTCTGTCCATACTAACAGCATATGGAAGGAGGCGCATTTTTTATGAGCATTGTGCTGATTCGCTCGCTGATTTTGTACATCATTGTCATTTTTGGAGTGCGGCTGATGGGCAAACGCCAGCTGGGGGAACTCCAGCCATCGGAACTCGTCATTACCATCCTTATCTCCAATATTGCCACACTGCCGTTAGAGGATCCGGACATTCCGTTGATGATTGGTGTACTACCGATTCTGGCGCTGGTGTGCTATGAAGTCATTATGTCGTGGGTAACGCTGAAATGGATGGGGATGCGCCGTTTGATCTCTGGTCGTCCAAAGATCTTGATACGGGACGGAAAAATTGAACAAAAGACCATGCAAGAACTGCGGCTGTCGGTGGATGATGTGATGACCTCGCTGCGCGGTAACCAGATTTTTGATATCAGTCAGGTGCAGTTTGCCATTATGGAAACGACTGGTACCATCTCGGTCTATCCAAAACCGGCATTCCAGCCGTTGACGCAAGGGGATATCGGACTGAAAAAGCCTGCCCAAGATCCGCCCACAGCTGTTATCCAGGATGGTGTCGTGATGCACCACGGGCTGGATATCATCGGGAAGGATACGAACTGGCTGCACCAAAAGCTGGAAGAACATCATTGTACGGCAGAACAAGTGCTGCTAATGCTGGGGGATGCCTCGGGTAGCTGTACTCTTGTCCGCAAAGAACAGGAGGGGACAGCATGACACGTGTGAAGATGGGCATAGCTATTTTGCTGTTGCTGTTGCTGACAAGCATTGGAACGGAGTGGTATGTATATCGCCAAACGCAGACGCTGCTCTCAGAGCTATCACAGGTGGAACAGGCAGCGCAAATGGAGGATATCTCTGAGGCGCAGGTACCTTTCAACACCTTTGCGGCGCACTGGGAACAGGCGCAGCAGGTGCTGCGCTTTATGGTGTGGCGGGATCGGATGCAGCAGGTGGATGTAGCCGTGGCGCGGCTGGATCCGATGCGTGTTGCCGATTGCGATGAACTTTTGGCACAGATTGCCGAGACACGTCTCTGGCTGGAACGGCTCGGGACGGGGGAAATTCCGTTGCTGCACAATGTGCTTTGAAAAAAGGCAACACCGTACAAAACCGTCGGGCGCTCTTTGTGCGGTGTCGTTATAACCAAAGAGACTGCTGGATCTACTCGAGAAGAGCAGATATCCAGCAGTCTCTTTCTTTCGATGCAGTCAAAATTCCTTGATGGCGGCTTTGGCTTTGCTGACAATATTTTTGTCATTCTCATAGGTGAGGATAGAAGCGGCATAGCCGATGTCTACCCAGCGAATCTCGGCAATTTCCTCTGCTTGGGGGACAAAATCATAGTTTTTGGCACGAGCGATGAAATAGACCACGGTCTTTTGGGTGTCCCGTTTTGGAAAATAGGATACCGTCTCCCGAAAGGTGGGATCGATGATGACATCGACGGAGGTTTCCTCCTTAATTTCCCGCATAGCGGTTTCCACTTCGGTTTCGCCGTCCTCCATATGCCCTTTTGGAAACGACCAGTGTCCGCTGTTGATGTGCTTGATAAGCAGGATCTCGGTGTTCCCGTGCGATTTGCGGTATACGATGGCACCGCAGGATTTTTCGTGCTGCATAAACCCAGCGTCTCCTTTCCTGTATGTGCCAGCACCGCTATCTCGAAACAGTCGGGTGCTGGTACAATGGATGATATATTGTATTTAGTATACCACATTTTTGAGGATTTGTCCAGAGTGCATGTACATAAAATAGATATACAAATTTCTGCCTTGTGACCAGCAGCTTTTGGTTTAGCACGCTTGACAAATTGAATAAAATAGTATAAAATATAAAGAGCATTGTGCAGAAAGTTTGTGAAGTATGCTGCTGTATAATCGGTGTACGGATTTTTGGTGGGTATTTTACAGAAAAGGTGGTGCAGGTATGTTTATGGACATATACGCCACGCTGCATGGTATGATTGATACAAATGGAATGCCGATGGCATTTCAGGAATTTTTGAAAAAAGAAAGAGGAGAGGCGTATGCAGAGAAAAAGGCTGGCTCGTTGGCTGGCTCCCGTTTGTACGGCAGTGGGCGGATTGCTTTGGTTTGGATTGACGGCAAGCGCAGCTGATGTCCCGGCAGCACCAGCGTCTGTGCCGGTGGCTACAGCAACGACAACGGAAGAACCCGCCGGTATGGAGGAAGAAGGCTGGATCCTAGAAGGCAGTGATAGAAAGTACCAGTTGGCAGATGGCAGCTTTGCAGTGGATGTTCATTACATCGATGGTGTGCTATATCTGTTTGAGGACGATGGTACCCAGATGATAGGGTGGCAGATGGTAGAGAACAGTTGGCACTATTACGACCCGCAGACATTTCAGGCGGCAGTCGGGCCATCGACGGTGGAAGGGGATGTGTACTTGTTCGATTATACTGGGGCGCAAAAAACTGGCTGGCGAACAGTGGACGGTGTGCGTCGCTACTATGACCCGGAGACGGGAAAGGTGCAGACGGGCTGGATCACGTATGCTGGAAATCGCTATTATGTGGATGCCGATGCGGGCAAGCAGGTCGGAGAGCTCCTAGTGGACGGTGTACGTTACCAATTGGATGATGAGACAGGCATTCAGCAGGTCGGATTCTGTACCTTTTCTGATGGAGAGACATCCTATTTTGGTGTGGATGGCAATCCTGTTTCTGGGTGGATGACCGATGAGATAACTGGAAAACAGTACTACCTTGACAGTACATACCGGATGCTGACTGGTTTGCAGACGCTGGATACGGGTACATATTATTTTGCGGAGAATGGGGCCATGCAGACTGGTTTGCACACGCTGGAAAGCGGTACATACTATTTCGCCGAGGATGGTCTAATGCAGACAGGTTTGCAGAAATGGCGCGGACATACGTACCTTTTTGACATCGACGGTTTGATGCAGACCGGTTGGCAGACGCTAGAGAACAGGACATACTACTTTGCCGCAGATGGCGTGATGCAGACGGGCTTGCAGACGCTGAATGGAAGCACCTACTTTTTTGGTGCCGATGGCGTGCAGCAGTTCGGCTGGGTGACATATAATGAGAAGGAATATTACTTCAACAGCGAAGGCAAGATGGTGACAGGCAAACAGACGATCGATGGTACGAACTATCTATTTCTAGAAGATGGTACGCTGCGGCGCATCAAAATTTGTTTGGATGCGGGACATTATGGCAAGTATAACCGCAGCCCAGTGAATGGAGTCTACTATGAGTCGGATATGTCGTGGAAGCTGCATCTGAAGCTGAAAGCGGAATTGGAAAAGTTGGGGATGCAGGTCATCACGACCCGCCCCACACAGGCGGAAGATCTAGGGCTGGAAAAAAGGGGCAGAATGGCAGCAGGCTGTGATTTGTTCCTGAGTCTCCACAGCAATGCCAGCGATGATACCAGTATTGATGGGCCGCTGGCGTGCTGTACCGTAACAGGCACAGCCGATGTCCTGGGAAAGACGTTGGCGAACACAGTCCATGAGGTGATGGGGACGCGCCAGGGCGGCTCTATTTGGAAGCGGCAGGGAATGAATGGTGACTATTATGGTGTACTGCGGGGCGCAACCTCTGTGGGTGTGCCGGCAATTCTGCTGGAGCATAGCTATCACACCAACCTCCGTGCAACGAACTGGCTGCTAGTGGATGCCAATTTGCAAAAGTTGGCAGTGGCAGAGGCAAAGGTGATTGCAGAGTATTTTGGATTGATATAAGCGTGTGTTCAAATATAAGGCAACACCGTACAAAGTCGTTAGGTGCTCTTTGTGCGGTGTTGTCCTAACAAAATGCGAATCAATGAGGAACTGCTGTATCGGAAACGGTATGGCAGTTTTTTGCGGGTGGGCTTGACTTTTTCAAAAATGCTGGTAGAATCCAAGGCAGTGGAAGGAAACATGGAAAGGAGCTGTTTCTGTGAAAGAAAGAATATGCACTTGGATTGGTGCCGCAGGCGGAGTGGTCGCAGTCCTACTCGGCGGATGGGATACTGGTTTGCAGATATTGTTGGCGTTTATGGCGGTGGATTTTATCACCGGGCTGTTGGTGGCAGGAATTTTTCACCGGTCGGGCAAGACAACTGATGGCCGGCTGGACAGCCGCCGCTGCTTCCAAGGAATTTGCCGGAAAGTTGCCATGTTGGTATTGGTGGGAGCCGCTAATGCTATGGATCTGTTGTTGGAGAGTGCCTTCCTGCGGGATGCTGTTATCATTGGCTTTTGTGCCAGTGAGGTGTTGTCGCTAACGGAGAATGCCGGGCTAATGGGCGTCCCGCTGCCCAAAGCATGGAAAAATGCCGTCAGCATACTCAGCAAACAATCAGAGAAGTCGGACGACTCGTCTCAGCCATAAGACGCTCAGAAATCGTTTTATTTTATCCTTATTTCGGCGATATCAAATGCACAAAGGCACTGTCCAGCAGAAAACTGCACAGTGCCTTTTTGTAATATTCATTTAAAATGATTCCGGTGTCTCTTGACTGTCCGGCGTATCGCCGAGATAGGTTTTCACAATGAATCGCGGCCGCTGTTTGGTTTCGAGGTATACCTTTCCGATGTACTGCCCGATGACACCGATAGCGAGCAGCTGTAAGCCGCCGATGGCCCAGATGGAGACGATCATCGATGTCCAGCCGGTAATGGTAGCCCCTGTTAGATGACGAACCAGTGAATAGATCAGCATAACAATGCTCACCAAAAAAATCAAAATCCCCAGCCGGGTAATCAGGGCGATAGGCTTTGTGGAAAGAGAGGTAATGCCCTCCCACGCAAACGCCAGCATCTTTTTCAAAGGGTACTTCGAAGTCCCGGCAAAGCGTTCCTTTCGTTCATAGTAGACCATATCGCTTGGATAACCTATCATTGGGACAACGCCCCGCAAAAACATATTGACTTCTCCGAAGGAGGCCAGTCCCTCCAGTGTCCGTCGGCTCATCAGGCGATAGTCTGCGTGGTTATACACCACATCTGCCCCCAAATGTTTCATGATTTTATAGAAACTTTCGGCGGTAAACTTCTTAAAAAATGTGTCTGTCTTTCGAGCGCTGCGTACTCCATATACTACATCGTTGCCCGCATAGTACTTTTCCACCATGGCGTCAATGGCATCGATGTCGTCCTGAAGGTCAGCATCCAGTGATATAGTCATGTCACAGTGATCCTTGACGGTCATCAGTCCAGCGAGCAGGGCATTTTGATGTCCTCGGTTACGGGAAAGGCAGACGCCTTGGAAGATGGGATTTTCGGCGTGATATTGTTCTATCATCTCCCATGTGCGGTCTTTTGATCCGTCATTGACAAAGACAATACGGCTTTTGTTCGAAATTTTCTGTGCTTGCATCAGCGACTGCATTTTTTTCAGCAGCTGTTTCGATGTCTCCGGCAGCACTTCTTCCTCGTTATAGCAAGGAATCACAAGATAAAGTGTATCCATTCTTAAAAATTCCCCTTTCTGTGTTATTGGTATCAAAAGAACCAATTTACATAACAACAGTATAACACTTTTTTGTGAAATTGTCAATAAAAAGCGCAATTTCAGATATCCTTTGACGGGAGATAGCCAGTTGACGAAAAAGTACTGCCACTATTGAAACAACAGCGGCAGTATTTTTAGGGAAACAAAATGCAAAAGCATTCAGGATAACAATATTTTGGAACCTGTCTTCACAAGGGACACGAGCAGATTTTAGGGATTGTTTGAAAAATTGTTATGTTCGGAAAAATGCCTAAAAGCTGCCATGGCATCTTGTGAAGACAGGTTCTTATAGGGAAAGTGCATGGGGCGGCATTCAGATGTAATGCCAACTTTTAATCCTGCATCCCCCGGAGAATCCAGTCATACATCCCCTGATATTGAAGGGCAGAACTACCCCATGAGAAGTCCTGTGCCATGCCCCGACGGATGATGTCGTTCCAGTCCTCTCGGAAGTCGAAGTAAATCTTCTTGGCATAGTTGATGGTATAGAGCAGATCTTCCGCATTGTAGTGGGTAAAGGTAAAGCCCGTGCCGGTCTTTTCGTATTCGTTATAGGGAAAGAACGTATCCTTCAGACCACCTGTTTCCCGCACAATTGGTACGGTACCATAGCGCAGGGAAATCAGCTGGGTCAGTCCGCATGGTTCGAACCGAGACGGTACCAACATCGCATCGGCGGCAGCGTAGAGTTTGTGTGCCAGCGGGTCGGAGTAGAAGATGTTGGCAGATACTCGGTCGGGATGCTTGCCCTGATAGTAGCGGAACATATTCTCATAGCGTTCGTCGCCTGTGCCGATGATGACGAACTGGGTGAACTCATCGGTAATACGGTCGGCAATCCAGTCCACCAGATCCAGTCCCTTCTGGTCGGTGAGTCGGGAGATGATGGCAATCATAAACTTGTTCTCGTCCACCGGCAGCCCTAGTTCTCGCTGAAGTGCCTTCTTTGCCTCTTTTTTCTTTTCCACGGCATCGTCAATGGTATAGTGGACGCTGATTTTTGGGTCGGTCGCTGGGTTGTATACGTCATAGTCAATGCCGTTGAGAATGCCTCGAAGCGAACGAGCACGGGCGCAGAGCAGTCCGTCGAGTTGTTCACCATAATAGGGTGTTTTGATTTCTTCTGCATAGGTTTCACTGACCGTAGTAATATAGTCGGCATAGACCAGTCCGCCCTTAAGCATATTGGCGTCCTTCTTAAACTCCAGCTTGTCCGGCGTGAACATATAGTCCGGTAGGTTGGTGTTGTAGACAAAGTGTTTGATATCCCACACGCCCTGGAATTTCAGGTTGTGGATCGTCATGATACTTTTTGTCCCCCAGTAGAAGCTGTGCGTGGCAAAAGTGCTGCGCAGGAATACAGGGATCATGCCTGTCTGCCAGTCATGGCAGTGGATAATATCCGGGTGGAAGCCGATGACCGGCATAGCGGCCAGTACGGCTTTGCAGAAAAAGATGAACCGTTCGATGTCCCACCGTGTCGAATCGCTGTAAGGACGATCACATTTAAAATAATACTCGTTGTCGATGAAATAAAAATGAATACCTTCGTACACATATTCCATAATACCTACGTGCACATTTTCCACATGGCGGCCGTAATCCATGTAGAAGTGACTGACATAGCGGAACTGACCGCGGTATTCCCATGGGATGCAGGTATAGTTGGGCAGGATGACACGCACATCAAATTCGTCGTGATTCAGGCTCTTGGGCAACGCACCCACCACATCTGCCAGTCCACCGGTCTTGATAAATGGGACGCATTCTGATGCGGCAAACAGGATATTTTTCATAATCAATACACTGTGCCCGAAGGCACATACTCCCTTCCATTGGATTTTCGGCAGCGCACGCATATTGCCGGTACACTGCATACCATATAGGTGTCCCTTTTTATCTGGCATAGGCATGACAGAAAAACGGACAGGCTTTATGTAGACTTTCGCACATGGACAAAAGGTATAGGCGTTTCATCCCCCTGTCTTTTGCAAAAGTTTCTATCCTTATTATACTCTTTTTTGCGTGACACGTCAAGAGATTTCGAAAAAAATGAGAAAATATTTCCACAATGATGTGTCGCAATTTGTAGAAATTTCACAATATACTGGATACATATTTTGATTTTTTCAAAATATAGAAATTGGAAGACAGGAGACGGTATGGATGGAACGCATTCGGCGGCGGGCGGCAGGGCTGCGCTTAATGATGATCTTAGCATATTGCGTGGTGTCGATCTATCTATCAACACTGTCGAGCCAGCGGTCGGAATTGGCTCGGACAGGGGCGCAGCAGGGGCGTTATACGATTCAGGCGGGAACTGCGGCAGGGACGATTTATGACCGCAGTGGCGAGCCGCTTGTCAACCAAAAGACGGTCTGTACGGCGGTGGTGCATCCCACAGCGGATGCCATAGCCGCACTGTTGCCTCATGTACTGGATTTGGAGGCATTTATGGAGAAAGTGGAGACAGGCAGACCGTTTGTGTGCGAGGTGGACACGATGGATATTGACTGTCCGGATGTGGTGATGTTAGCGATTCCGGAGCGATACAGTGCCCACCAGATAGCACAGCACATCATTGGCTACACAGTGGAAGGCGTGGGCGTGTCGGGGCTGGAGTATGCCTATGACACGTTGTTGCGTCAGAACGAATCCCGTTGGGAGGTGACGTTTTCCGTGGATGGGGCGGGCAGAGCACTGGGCGGTGAGTTGGTACAGGTGCGCTATGGTGCGAATCCTACTTGGGGTGTGGTGACAACGCTCGATGCCCGCATCCAGCGGATTTGTGAGCGTGCCGGTGAACAGCTGGAAAAGGGCTGCGTGGTGGTGATGGATGTAAAAAGTGGTGATTTACTAGGGCTTGCGAGTTTTCCTACCTACTCGACCCAGACGCTTTCGGAGGCACTGGATGACCCGGACAGTCCAATGATCAATCGGGCGTGCTATGCCTATCCCGTAGGCTCGATTTTTAAGCTGGTGACGGCGGCGTGCGCTTATGAGCAGGGCATTGCGCACACATTCCAGTGGGACTGTACGGGTGCCATTGACATTGCTACACAGTGGTTCCGCTGTCATGACCTATCCGGTCACGGCCCGCAAAATATGGCACAGGCAATGCGCAATTCTTGCAATCCCTATTTCATCTCGCTGAGTACACAGCTAGAGGCGGAGACATTGTTGGATATGGCGAAATCTCTGGGTTTTGGCGAGGAGACGGCACTTACTGGCACGATGACGGCTTCTAGTGGTACACTGCCTACTCTGGCACAGATGCGGTATCCAGCGGAAAAAGCGAATTTTTGTTTTGGTCAGGGTGTACTGACTGCCACACCTATTCAGATCGCTCGCATGACCTGTGCCATTGCGGGAGATGGCAGCTTGCCGATGGTGCGGTTGGTGCAGGGTGAGACGGAGGACGGCAAAACGGTGCTGCAAGCGCAGCGGACGATGCGGGAAACGGGTATTTCTGCTGAAACGGCTGCTTTTCTGCGCAATCTCATGTGCTATACGGCGGCGGATGAACAATTTCAGGGGCGACCTGCCTATGTGTCTATGGGGGCAAAGACTTCTACGGCGCAGACAGGGCGTTGGGACGAGGAGACGGGGGAAGAATGGTGTCACGGCTGGGTGACAGCATTTTTTCCGGCGGATGCGCCGCAGTACGTGGTGACGGTGTTAGCAGAGGATGGTGGGTATGGCAATACAGCCGCCGCTCCTGTACTGCGGCAGATAGCAGGGGCGATCATGGGGCAGGTGGAGTGACAACATTTTTGTGCGAATAGGAGGTATTTTATATGGAGAAAAAAGTGTGTGCATTCTGTGATCAAAAACCAGATGAGCCGTAGAAAATGCCAGTTTTGCGGTGAGATATTGGAAACAGAACGGGAAAGTATGTCCGGAATAGAAGCCGGGGGCACTGTATATGGCAATGTCAGCAATGCGGCTACGCAATATGGGAGTACGTCAGGGAGACATGGCTTTGCGGCAGAGCGAAAGCCGGAAACATATCTGCTTGCCGACACAGAAAGATATGCAAAGAGGAATGCGATTGGCTTTAGAGCGCATGGCATAAAACAACATATATAAGGAACAGGCTGCTGCACACCTTTTACGGGTATGTGCAGCAGCCTGTTGAGTTTTGCTACTTATAAGGGCTTGCCGGGGATTTATTCGATAAAGCTGTATGGACTTATTCAGCGGGTATTTGCGCTGGTGCTTTCGACAAGTCTGCGGGTTTTGCCAGCAGCCGAATCGTCATGGCGATCAGCAGTACCAGATTGGCGATCGCGAGATATTTCAAGTCAAAAATGGTGACCTTAAATAAGTAGGTGACGCTGCTCAGGAAACAGACCAGATTTATGCCCACGGCGATCCACCAGTCTTTGTGGTGCAAAAATGCCCATACGATGCTGAAAATACAGGTAATAAAAACATAGCGTTCATGCATGGCTGGCAGGAAGTAGATGCATACCATCGTACTCCAGGTGGCTAGGAGAACCGTTTCTTTGGCATCTGTGATGCCTCTGCGAATGAGCAGGCAGGCACCCACGCCAAGCACCAATATGGTGAGGGCAATGCCTACTTTGGAGAAAATCGCATAGTCGCCAGGAAGAAATACAAACATATTCGGGCATTCCATGGTAAGGCTTTCATAAATAGAAGTCTGCGCTGTGTATATGGAGAAGGTGTCACCAATGCCCCGTCCGGCAAAAATGGCTGGTAGGGCAGCTACAATGAAAATCGCTGGAATCCATAAAAAGTGCAGAACTTTCATTTTTTTCGAAGCGAAATAATAGATCAGCAGCACTGGCAGAAAGAAAATTGCTTGCAATTTAAAGGCAAATGCAATGCCATAAAAAACCATGGAAGGAATATAGCGCTCCTTTACAAGGAAGTACATACAGAACAGGAGCATAGATACATAGATGAAATCACACTGCGACCAAAAAGCGGAATTGAGGAACACCACTGGTGAAAATAGAACAGCTGCATAGGCAACGAGGTTTTCCGTAGTGAAGAGTTTTGATTTCCGCAGATAGGCAAGGAGCAGTATCACAGCACACGCGCCTACATAATCAAACAGAACGGAAAGTCCCTTGATTTCGTATAAGTCGGAAAAAGGTGTTCGGGCGACAATGGCGAGGAAAAACATATAGGGAACGTTATATTCCCCAATATTTTCTCCAATACCGGAGAGACCGGGATACTCCTTTAACTGGTCAATCCAACTCTTCATAAAGAAGGAATAGTCCGCTGTCTCCAAGGGAAATAGTTGTATCCGCAGAAACAGCGCCACTACAGATACAGCCAAAAAGCCAATTAGAATCACGTGCTTTTGGAAGAAATCCAAAAATTTTCTTTCATAAATTCCCATCATAAAAATCCTTTCTGAGTTCAAAAATGCAACCCTTACCAAAGTATTATATCAAAATACATACAGTTTGTCAAATAATTTTGACATCTTAGTATACGAAAGAAATGGTTTTGGATTTTTTATTGAGTGAAAGGACTTGGATGTGATGAAAAAAGTCCCAGCATTTTTATGCGTCAGGGCTTTTGGCGTATAAGAACCTGTCTTCAAAAGGGATCGAGTAGATTTTTAGAGCATGTTCACATAAAATAGGTGTGCGGATTTTCAAGCAAAATTTCTCCATATACAAGGCAGAATCCGTAGACAGGCTGTCGCCCGACAAGGATTTTTTATGCAGTAGACGGGAGATTTTGTCGAAAAGATGCCAAAAAGCTGTCGTGGTATCTTGTGAAGACAGGTTTTAAGCAATCGATTTGTCTATTCATGCACAGGTATGACCACTGTGGTGCCTTCAACTGCTTTCGATTCCCAGTCGTTTTCTGCTCCATAGACATATACATCGGGCAAATTGGTGTAGCTGTGCTCGATTTCTGTTTTTTCCGCCTCGCTCAGTTGGCTGACCGTAAACTCGCTGTCATCCGTGTGAAAGTTCAGGTTTTCCACAGAGAGAACGCTTGTGCTGCTATAGGCATCATAGCGGTAGAATTCAAGCCATATACCAGTTTCTCGATCAACTATGATCTCAAAATTTCCCGCATCGTCACTTCCCTCGATCGTGACCAGTGTACGTGTTTCTGAAAGCGTGCCGCTAAGATCGTCTGTCCAGATGTTGGAAATGGACCATGTGGAAAAGTCGCTGAGATAGTCGAGTGCCCACTGACGAGGCGCAAAGCATATCGTCAGCGGCTCAATGCCGGTGCGCTCATCAGGATGGAATGCGTTGGTGATCTCATCTACGGACATTTCTTCTATTTCTGTGTCAGAAACCCGTGCCTCCTCTGCTTCATGCGAAACGAAGGGCACATAGGTATAGGCGGTTTCGCCTTCTTCATAGAGATCGTAAAGGATGTACATTTCCCGGAGCCCATCTTGCGTACAATTGTTATAGTAGGTTGTGGTGGCATAGGTCTGATTCTCATAGACCGCGTCCCGTGTGTGTATTTGTGCATAGTAGGTGTCCGCTGTATAGTCAAGTGAAAAACTTCCATATAATACCGTATCCGGCTGGGCGTGGTCATAGACACGGATAGTTCCGGATAGCTGTTCCAGATACAGCGCACTGTTGAGGCTGCGATAGTAGAGCTGTTTTTGGGTAATGTTGTCTGTGGCAGTGGCCTTGCTGTCAGCAGTGCGACTTTCAGTTGTGTTGGAAACATCCGCTGTTTGGGGATCAGCGAACATTTCGATGGGTTCCGTTTGGGGTAGACACGTGACAGATTGACGAGGCGTGGTAATTAGTGCGGTGAGTAGGAGAATGGCAAGTACTAGGAGTAGGAGCCGCCATGAAGGTTTCTTAACCGTAGGCGCGGTTGTCTCCCAGCCAAAGGCGAAGGATTTTTCATCCGCTTTTTCCTGCTCGATGCAGTTCAGAATATTTTGCCGACACTGGTTCGGCATATGGATTTGTGCCTGTTCCGTGCGATATCGCCGCATCCAATTGGAATGTTTCATATCGGAATTCCTCCTCTCCTAATAGCTTTTCCAGTCGTTTTCTGGCGCGCGAGAGACGCTTGCGCACAGCGTTCTCCTTGCATTGCAAAATTTCTGCAATGGATTTTGTGTCGTACTCCTCATAATAATATAGATGCAGGATGATACGGTCGTTTCGTGCCAGTTTTTTCATGGCGGCTGTGACCCACATCCGCTGTTCCATGTGAATATCATCGTCGCTGGATGCAGGGATGTCGGATAGTGTCTCAGGTGTTTGTTGCATAATTCGATGCCATTTACTGTGCAGCAGATTTTTTCCAAGGTTGATAGCCACACGGATTAGCCATGCACGCCGTTGAGCTTCGGTGGGGAAGTGCTGGTTCAGACGGTATAGCTGTAAAAAGACTTCCTGCGAGATGTCCTGGGCATCTGCCGTATTTTTGGTATAGCTTAAAGCAATGCGATAGACTGTATCCTGATACATATCCATGGCTTGCTCTAGTTCCATTTGGGTCATGTACGCTCTCCTCCTTTCTCCGAAATTGTGTTGCTGGAATCTGCCCATACGCTATGTGAGAACAAGTTTTAAATACGTACCTATATAAAAAACAAAGGATCAGGCTATTTTGTGACATTATTTTAGTAAAATTTTTATGAAGGCACTGTGCAAAGCTGTCAGATTCGCTTTGTGCGGTGCTGTCTTATAAAGAACGTCCTGTGGACAGCATTGGGCCGTGCGGATAGGGCGTTGAAATAGATTTTTATATACGGGATTTCAGTTGCTGTGAAAAGTGGTGAAATATATTATACCAAAGCTATAAGAAAGTGTCAACAAATGGCATTTTAAATAATACGGTAAGATTTTCCCTGCGCGGAAAAAATGACTTGAAAAATGTAATGTGTCATGGTATAATAAAAGGGAATTCAATAGATTCATTAGACAGCGCTTGACTGCTGTTCCATGTTTTGCAGAAGAAAGGATGAAATCCATGCAAGAATCGCATTCGTCTGAAAAAAAGACAACCGTTTCCAGTGAAGAAGCTATTTCGGAGCACGCTTCTAGACAATCCCCCAAAAAAGGGGGAAGCCATGCTGTTCAGCGAAAACTGCGTTTGGATCGCATTGCCATTGTGGTGGTACCATTGCTGCTGATTATTCTTCTGATTGCGGCGTTATGCCTGCACAGCTGCAATCGCCGAGAGACATTGAATGGGGGAATTTCCGATTCGGAGGGCACACCAGTGGCATCTGCCACTACAACCACTGCCTCTACGGAGGCTGGCGCAGACACAGAGGTGCAGTCCGATACGACGGATGATGTGGCGCAGATGACCGCCACATCGAGTGAAGAGAGCAGTACTAGTGCCAACCAGGATGCACAGGAAGTGACCATACGAGCATCACGTGTGGCGTCCGGTGACCTTATTGTCATCAATCAGGACAACCGTTATTCGTTCCCTTCGGACGATATCTCCCTAGTCAGTGTTTATGAAAATCATAGTAGCAGTTATAGTGTCAGCGATATGGAGGTGCAGCTGGACAGTGAGACGGTACAGCAGCTCAATGCCATGATGGATGCCTTTGTTGAGGAGACGGGGATCGGTGGTATGCAGGTGTTCAGCGGTTACCGCACAGAGTCCGACCAGCAGTCCCGATATGAGAGTGGTTCCAGCAGTTTTGCCGGCGGCTACTCGGATTATCACAGTGGGCGTACATTCAACCTGAAAATTGATTTTGGAGATGGAACTTCGGACTATTATAACCCAGAGAAATATCCGAACTATATCTGGTTCGCTGATCATGCGGCAGATTATGGTTTTGTGGTGCGTTATCCAGACGGCAAGGAAGATATTACTGGCGAGAGTAGTCGTTATTATACCTTCCGCTATGTCGGTATGCCGCATGCTGCTTATATGACACAACAAAATCTTTGCTTGGAAGAGTATGTGGCACAGCTGCAAAATGATACATCGCCCGACGATCCGCTGACTTATACAGACGGCGATACCCGTTATGCCATTTTCTATGTACCAGTGGGGGATGGGGATGCACAGGTGCATTTTTCCGTTCCCAGCAACGCCTATACCATATCTGGTGACAATATGGGTGGACTCATTGTCACCTGCGAATTGGCAGAATGATTTTTCGTTTGTGTGAATATGGGTAAAATAGCATAGCAAGTGCGTGTGCCCGATTTGGGGTACACGCACTTCTGTTTGTTTTCTATTGTGACAGCATCAAAAAATAATTGCGACCGAATATGGACATTATCTACTTGTATCTGATGCGCAGTCTTTGTGACGCATTGAATTTAAAGGCGACACTGTACAAAGAGAGCCTGACAGCTTTGTACGTTATCTGCTTGCACTTTTTCCGTTATACTTGCGTCCTTTAGGGTATTTCACAAAAATACTCGCGAATACTTTGTGCATTCGCGAGTATTTGTATTTTATTTGACGAAAAAATCGACAGCGCATCTGTCGCACAATCTTTTTGGGGTGTTGCCTTAAGAAGAAACTTTTGAAAGGTCGATCTTGCGCACGGCATCCCGCACACGGAGTACAAACGGTGGAGAGACAGAAAGCTCGTCAATACCCAACCGCAGGAATGTTTCGGTGAGGGACGTATCGGCAGCCAGTTCGCCGCAGATGCCGATCCATGTACCGTGGGCATGGGCGTTTTGCGCTGCCATCTCGATCAGCCGCAGAATGGCTTCGTGGTGGGTGTCGCAATACCGTTCCAACTTGGCGTTCTGTCGATCGCAGGCGAGGGTATACTGGGTCAGATCATTGGTGCCAACGCTGAAGAAGTCTACCATGGGTGCCAACTGGTCGCTGATGATGGCAGCTGCCGGGGTTTCAATCATGATGCCTAGTTCGACATGGTCAGCATAGGCAATGCCATCTGCCGTCAGTTCCTGCTTCACCTGGTTGCATAGCGCAAGAATTTCCTCCATCTCCGAAACACTGGTGATCATGGGAAACATAATGCCTAGCTTGCCATACACCGATGCCCGGTAAAGTGCCCGCAGCTGTACTCGGAAAATTTCCGGCCGATCCAAGCAAAGTCGAATGGCACGCAGACCAAGGGCGGGATTTTCCTCTTTTTCTAGGTGAAAATAATCTGCCTGTTTGTCTGCTCCGATGTCCAGTGTACGGATGATAACCTTTTTTGGTGCCATACTCTCCAGCACTCGTTTGTATACTTTGAACTGTTCCTCCTCGGTAGGGTAGTCGTTGTTCTCCAGATATAGAAACTCACTGCGGAACAGCCCAATACCGCCGGCATCGTTGAGCAGTACAGCTCCGATGTTGTCAACACTGCCGATATTGGCAAAAATTTGAATGGTTGTTCCGTCCAGCGTCACATTTTCCTTGCCCTACAGCTTTTGGAGCAGTGCCTTTTTCTCCGTCTCCTCCTGCTGTTTCTTTTGATAGGCGGCACGTGTTTCTTCGTCTGGGTCGATGAACAACGTACCAGAAAAACCGTCTACAATGGCAAGGCTGCCGTCTTGGATTTCCTTGAGGAAAGCATCTCCTACGCCAATGATAGCGGGAATATTCATATTCCGGGCAAGAATGGCGGTGTGGGAGTTAGAAGAACCGTGCGCCGTTACAAAGGCGAGAACCATCTCCTTATCCAGAGAGACCGTCTCACTCGGCGCCAGATCGTCGGCACAGAGAATCACCTTTTCCTTCTGGACACTCGTTTCTTTGCTGTCATGGTTCATACAATCGATCAACCGATTGGAAATGTCCCGCACATCGGCGGCTCTTGCCTGCATATAGCTGTCCTCCATGGTGGAGAACATCTCCGCAAAATTATCGGCGGTGACCGCCACAGCATACTCCGCATTGACCTGCTGACTCCGAATCATTTCTTGGATGGCTTCATTATAGTCATCGTCTTCCAGCATCATCATATGGATCTCAAAAATTTGGGCGTTGGCTTCTCCGACTTCTTTCAGTGCCTTTTCATAAATTGTCTGCAACTGTGCTGTTGCGGTTTCCTTTGCCTGTTCCAGTCGCTTTAACTCAGCCGTTGGGTCGTCAATTTTCACCCGCTTGACCTGGACATCCTGCCGCCGGAACAGGGAGATTTTACCGATCGCAACGGCGCCGTACACACCCTTTCCCTGATATTTCACCATAGCATAACCACCTCTATGCGCTGTCACACCTTGTGGGGCGTGACGAATGTCGCTTTATATTTTTCAATCGCCTTCTCGATGACCGCCACGGCATCGATGGACCCGCCAATCTCTTGTACATCGGTTTTCTTGCTGGGTTCCAGCTGTTTATACACGGAGAAGAAATGCTTCAATTCCTCAAAAATATGTTTTGGCAGTTCCTGTACGTCAGTAAATACCATATAGGTGGGGTCGCCATAGGGGATGGCAATGATTTTTTCATCCCCCATGCCGTTATCCTCCATATGCATCACACCGATGGGGTAGCTACGTACCAGTGTCATAGGCTGGATGGGCTGGGAACACAGCAGCAGAACATCCAGCGGATCATTGTCATCCCCATAGGTACGGGGAATAAAGCCGTAGTTCATCGGATAATATGTGGCTGTGAACAACACACGGTCGAGTGACAGCATCCCGGTCTTTTTGTCGAGTTCATATTTCATATTGCTGCCCTTTGCAATCTCCACCACAGCGATGAAATCCGTGGGATAGATTCGATCTGCTTCGATATCGTGCCAAATATTCATATGTCACCCTTCCTTTTGGCGCACACAAAAAGTGCGCCAT
>CASDUD010000214.1 GCA_949283725.1 uncultured Ruminococcus sp. | reverse complement strand
GCTTTTCCCCAACGAATCGGTCAACGATTGGCTTGCCGATCCACTGTACCAGATAGTATACGATGACTGTTCCCAAAAAGAAGCCTGCCAGTGATAGGACAAGTGCGCCCCATTCGCCAAAGAGTACGCCGCCGATCATCGGTACAGGGCCGCCTGGAATGACAGCGATGACCACTTGAAGCACTTGCAGCAGCACATACAAGATGGGCGCAAAAATACCGAAATCCTGTATTTTTTCAATAATGATTGCCTGACCGCTTTCGCTGGACAGCAGCCGTATTAAAGGTAGCATGGCAAGACTGGCGGCCACGCACACAAAAAGTACCGCCACTACCATGCCAATGGCTTTATAGGTTTGTTTGGCGCGTTTTTTTGAATGTGACAAGTGTGACATCTCCTTTATTGAAAATATCCATATGGTAGTGCCATGTGCATCCTCGAATTTATACTATAAAGTATACCCCAAATTGTAAAAAAAAGCAACCCCAAAGCTGTGAATTTATGACATTTTTACAAAAAGGGCTTGACATATACGGGAAATGCGTGTATAATAAAACATATCTCAATGAAGAAAGGAACTTGTTCTATGAAATTGAATCGAGCAAGAATCGTGGCCTGTCTCTTAGTCTGTGTGATGGGGATTGCGTGCAGTGCGTGCGGCAGGAACAGCGAAAGCAGCAATGGGGGTAACGGGGAAGAATCGTCGCTCAGTTCGGAAGAACTTGCCCAGATGCAAAAACAGGCAATGACATTCCAATATGCGCTGAGTGATGATGAGATCAACAGCAGTGATGGAAATGCGGGCGTTCCTGTCAATGAGGGTGTAGATGGTCAGGAAAGCAATAGTAATGATACATCATCGGTAGAAACTTCTGTAGTTGTAGTGACCGACGCAGAGGGTCAAATCGTGACCGATGCCGAAGGCAACACGGTAACAGAAGTGGTAACGGTTGGCGGAAACAGCAGCAGCAGCGGCAACAGTGGAAGCGGAGACGAAAGCAGTAACAGTAACGATTCCAATGGAGACAGCACCGGTGGAGGAGATGGGGACAGCACCTCAGATTATACACCGGATATGCGGAATTTCCAGGCATATTGGCTGGATATGTCGTATGGAGAAGATGTTGTCTGCAATGGAGACTTTTTAGATGTCACCTTCCGCATTAAAGAAGATGCGCCGGATGGCAACTATGCTCTGCTCGAAGGCGCGAATGACTTTGCCAACTGGGATGCAGAACACGTAGACGTTTCCTTTGTGGCAGGTGATATTGCGGTAGGCAGCGCGGCACAGCAAGAAACGGGTACGCCGGAGAGTGGCACCTTTACTATCACAGCGGGCACGGCCAAGGGCAATCCGGGAGATGAGGTAACGGTACGTTTCGATATGTCGGATAACCCGGGGATTGTTGCGATGATTTTCCGGTTCCGGTATGATGCCAATGCTCTGGAAGTCGTAGACGCAGTAGTCGGTGAAGATTGCGCAGACTACATTGAAATGGCGTTTTAAAGCGTAGCTAGAATAAGTACATGAGGACTGCTGCAATTCGTTCGTGGAGACGCAGCAGTCTTTTTTATAAGAACCTGCCTTCACAAGATGTCATGGCAGTTTTTTGGTATCTTTGCCCCATGACTTTGCCCAAAATCCTTGTAATACATACCGTATTGCTGCGGATTTTTTGCTTTGCTATGGCACAAATCTGCCGAAAAATTGGCTTGTGTCCCTTGTGAAGACAGGTTCTAAAATGGTTGCAAGGAGAGGAGAATAGGATGGAAATTCAGAGACTGGTGTTGGGTGACCTTGCCACCAATTGCTATGTACAAAAACTGAATGATACACATTGTATCATCGTGGATATTGGCGCCGGCGCGCCCGTATTATTACGCTTTTTGGCATCGAAACAACTAACACCGGTGGCGATCTTGCTGACGCATGGACACTATGACCACACGGCCGGGGTAGAGATGGTGCGGGAAAAGTTTGATATTCCGGTATATATCCATGAAATGGATGTGCCGATGCTTTCCGATAAAGACCGAAGCCTGGCTGTTTGGTTGTCGCAGGATCCATTCCAGCCGGTGCAGGCATGGCAGACTGTGGCGGATCAGACCGTGCTGACTTTTGAAGGTGTGACATTTCAAGTGCTGCATACACCGGGGCATACACCGGGTAGTGTCTGCTGGCTGTCTGGCAACGCCCTCTATACAGGGGATACTTTGTTCCACTTATCTCGAGGACGTACGGATTTTCCGGGTGGGAGTGATGCCCAGATGTTGGATTCTTTCCGTCGCCTGAAGGCACTCGAAGGAGATTATCGCGTGTTGCCAGGGCATAATGAAACATCCAGCCTGGCATTTGAAAAAAAGCACAATCCTATGATGCGAGGCGTATAAGATATGGCAGAAGTAATGCATCCGTACCCAGTTTTATTGGTTGGACATACCTTAAAATATGAGATAGAGTGTATTCTGAAAATTTTTATGCCCATGCAGAAATTTGCATTTTATTATGACAAAGCGGCAATATCAGAAACAACACACGAGTTAGCGGTACTGACCTTGATCCAGCAGGCGGATCAGACATTGTTTTCGGTTTTTGTTTCTTATCGCGGCAAACAGCAGCAGAAAACGGTGCAATGCGCACGCTGTACACCAGAAGCAGATAAATCTTTTTGTGAATATCAGTTCAGTACGATGCTGTACCAGATCTTGTCGGAGATCACCGGCCTTCGATCCCCGTGGGGATTGCTCACTGGCATTCGCCCTATCAAAAAATTGCAGCCGTTGCTGCGGGCAGGCAATTCGAAGGAAAAAATCATACAGATGTTGTCAGAACGATATTGGGTATCACCGGAAAAGTTGGAACTGGTCTACCAGACGGCAATGGTGCAGGAACCATTGCTGACCCGAACGCCGAAGCGGGCGGTGAGTCTCTACGTTTCCATCCCGTTTTGTCCTACAAGATGCAGCTATTGCTCCTTTGTCTCCCATTCAGTGGAACAGGCTCGGTCTCTGATACCGGATTATGTAAAGTATCTCTGTCGAGAACTGGCGGTTTGGGGGGATTTGGTTCAGTCGCTGGGGCTGACGATCGACACTGTTTATTTCGGTGGCGGAACACCCACAGCCATTTCTACGGATCAGTTGGAGCAGGTGTTAGAGGCAGTGGAGACGCATTTTGACCTGTCTTATTTACGGGAATATTGCGTGGAGGCAGGGCGGCCAGATACCATTACTCTGGAAAAGATGCAGATGCTGCGGGCGCATCATGTGAATCGTATTTCTGTTAATCCGCAGACAATGCAGGATGCCGTGTTGGAGACGATTGGAAGAAAACATACAACAGCCCAGACAGTCGAAGCGTTTCGAATCGCAAGAATGGCTGGCTTTGATAACATCAATATGGATCTGATCGCGGGGCTGCCCGGTGATACGCCGGAAGGGTTTCATGATACACTCGATCAGATCTTGGGATTACAGCCGGACAGCATTACGGTACACGCTCTGACCTTAAAGCGGGCGGCAAATTTATTTGCTACTGGAGCAACTCAGGTACATAATCCAGTGGCGCAGATGGTGGAAGAGAGTATACATCGCTTACCGACAAATGGTTATGCGCCGTATTATATGTATCGGCAGAAGAATACCATTGATAACCAAGAAAATGTGGGATACGCCCGCCCGGGGAAAGAGTCGTTGTATAATATACTGATCATGGATGAAACGCAGTGTATCATTGGGGCAGGGTGTGGTGCCTCTACTAAGATTGTGGAGCCGTCTGGCAAGATTACAAGAATCCACAACTATAAGTTTCCCTATGAGTATGTTCGGCAGTTTAACCAGATGATGGAGAAAAAAGAGCAAGCGCGGACATTGCTGGAGTGTATGGACTGGGGGGAAACGAGTTGAGATCTTTTGTGCCTTGGCATTGGAAAAATTCGCTTGACAAAAAGCTATGGAACAACGCTTGGCGCAGCAAAATATCATCGATCTTTCTGGATCATGGAAAGATGCAGAATGATCTGGCAATCATGCGGTAAGGCAGAGACAGAAGAAATTGGTGACATCCAGCAAGGGGTAGTCTTATCCAAATCAAAGGGGATATGATATTGAAAAAAAACGAAATTTATGAAACAGAAATCCTCGACTTGACGATAGAGGGAAATGGGGTCTGCCGCATAGAAAATATGGCAGTATTTGTACCGGGAACTGCCATGGGCGATCGGATTCGGGTGAAAATCGTCAAAGTACTGAAAAGCTATGCCTTTGGGATCGTAGACGCATTGTTGGAAGCGTCTCCGGAACGTGTGACACCGGCGTGCCATTTACAGGCGTGCGGAGGATGTGTGTTTCAACATATTACGTATGCTGCCCAGCTGCGTGTCAAGGAAAAAGCGGTGCAGGATGCCTTCGTTCGGCTTGGAAAACTGTCTCCGAAATTTCTGCCCATTCTTGGTAGCGATCAGACGATACGCTATCGAAATAAAGCACAATATCCGTTTGCCTTGGACAAAAGCGGGCAGCCCGTGCTGGGCTTTTATGCCAGACGAAGCCATCGTGTGATCCCCATAGAGAACTGCCTGTTACAACCAGACGTGTTCAGCCAAATCGCAGCAGTTGTACTGGCGTTTGTACGAAACCATAATCTTCCTGTATATGATGAAACA
>CASDUD010000213.1 GCA_949283725.1 uncultured Ruminococcus sp. | reverse complement strand
AGCCATCGTTCACGCTGTCGAATGCCGTCCTTCCGGTTCAGCTCTGCAATCAATTCATATAATTCTGTCTGTGCCTTTGGGTCTAATCCCGTCACCGGTTCGTCCAGCAGCAGCATTTTCTTTGTAGCGCACAGTGCCCTTGCCAAAAGCACCCGTTGCTGCTGACCGCCAGAAAGCGTCCGATAGCAACGCTTTTCCAGAGACAAAATGCCCAGCCGCTCCATATTCTCTCTCGCCATCAGCTTTTCCTGCTTCGTATAAAACGGACGAAACCCGCTTCGGTTTAAGCAACCCGAACGAACGATCTCCTGCACCGATGCAGGAAAATCCCGCTGTACTGACGTCTGCTGCGGCAAATAACCGATTTCATCGGGATGAAGTCCATCGCCCGTCTCAATCTTTCCATGCATCGGAGCTTTTAGACGCAAAATCGCCTTCATCAGTGTGCTTTTTCCCGAGCCATTCTCTCCCACGATGCAGAGATATGTCCCGGCATCCACCGAAAATGACAAATGCTTGACTACTGGTACGCCCTCATATCCCAGTGTCAAATCGGTACAGATGAGTTGTGCCATATGCTTTCATCTCCTCTTCACTGCATACTACTATTTATGGCATGGACAAAGCCGTTCGCAACGTCTCTAAGTTTTCTTCCATCAGAGAGAGATAGGTAGCGCCCTGTGCCACATCGTTTTCTGAAACAGACTGAAGCGAGTGCATTGTCAGAATTTCTCCACCAGAACCAGCATTCTCCAGCACCGTCTTCGCCAGTGACTGATCACTTGTTTCTGTCACCAATACACATGGCAATTGCAGTGACTGTACCTGCTGCGCCAGGAAAGCAATGGTGGAAAAACTTGCTTCCGTTTCTGCCGAGCAGCCCGGAAAGGCAGCATAATAAGTCAAATCATAATCTTCTGCCAGATAGCGGAACGGAAATCGATCCGGCACCACAATGACATCCCGCACGCCCGCTTGGACAGTCTCGGCAAACTGTGTATCCAATGCCGCCAACTGTTCTACATATGCCGCACAATTCTCCTCATACTGTCCCGCATGAGCCGGATCCGCCTGCACCAGCGCATCCCGTATAGCGTAACAGCCCAGCTGTGCCCGTTCCAATGACAGCCACACGTGTTCATCCAATTCAGCCGTACGGGTATCGTCTTCTGTTTCGTCATGTTCGTGGTCATGCGCATCCGCCTGCATTCCCTCGACTATTACCTCCTCATCTGCATCAGCCACATCAACCAGTGAAACGGTTTGCATCGCATCATTATCCGATGTCGTCAATGCATCATCCACCCACGCATCGGAAGTACCGCCCACATAGCAGAACAAATCCGCTGACGCAATCGAGGCAATATCTTGTACCGAGGGCTGATAACTATGTAGATCGGTACCGTTTTTCACCAACATAGTGATTTCTATATCCGTTACGTCCGCCGCAATTTCTCTTACCCAATCGTACGCTGGAAAAATAGTACAAACCACCTGTATTGTTTCCGACGTCTCCTTCGTTTCGCCACCACATCCAGACAGGCTGCCCACAAACAGCCCCATACAAAGGTACAGTGCCAGCCATCTTGTCCCTTTTCTTCTCATAATAATTCCTTTCTACAGAAAATCAGGGACATGGCATATGTCCCCTCTTAAAGTGTATCTGGTATCTTGGTGTATGTAAAGATATCAGCCAAAATCTCATAATCTTGAATTTGAAAATGATTTTCATATTCATATTATAGCATAGTGCAGAACAGTTGTCAAGGCAGCGCTTCAAAATTTTTGTGCGACCTGTAGGTTTTTCAATGAAATGATGTGTTATACAACAAACAATAAGATGCAAATAATCGGAATGCGGAATCGGCCGCTTGAGAAGATCTGAAAGCGACGAGGAAGCAATTGATCTTGGCAGCTACATTCATTACCGCCAGATAATCGCTGAGCATTGTCAGAGCACCCGCATTTTGCTGTAGAATCGTTTCTCATCCAGCCTGTGCTGACACTCCACTTTTCCGTTATGACACAATGTTGCCACTCGGCTCCTGTACCGTTTTACTCCAGATAGCTTTCAAAAAAGAGTCTTGTGAGTCGCTTATGCATTCGTTCATTCTGTGCCGTTATACGTCTGAACCTCTCCCATCGGAAACGGAAATGCTTTTATCAGCTTTTTCAGGAAGTTCAGTGAACTGTAGGTACCGTGTTCATCATACATTTCGCGGATGCAAAATTACATACACTCATCAACTGCCGTATTTCTGTCCGTCGGAAATACAGCTAATGGTGTAACATAGTTTCTGTAAAATTGAATAAGTTAGTAGATGTCAAAAAAATTTATTATTTGACGCTTAGATTCGCGTTGCCATTTTGAAATTCTTTCTAACGTTTTCACGCTAACTCCGTCTTTCTATTCATTATTTGGATCTTTCTAATTTACCCAGACAATGACACAATCTCCTCCAAAAAACTACCTGTGATAGTTTAGGCATTTCACATCATAATACTATTGCAGCGGCGGAAACGCATAGAACGTTTTCCTCGCTGTTAATGTAATTCGTAAAATGTTTTTTATGTAAAGGAGAATGTAGTTATGAAGGGCGAATTTACGCAGAAGGGTAAAGAGGCAATGGAACGATTTAAGATGGAATCCGCCAGTGAAGTCGGTGTGAATCTGAAACCAGGCTATAATGGGGATCTGACCTCCAGAGAAGCTGGATCCATCGGGGGACAGATGGTGAAGAAGATGATCGACGCTTATAAGATGCAGTAAAGATTTTTCCTGTTGCAAGGTATTCTTTCACTTTTCAAAAATGATTATTCTGCTGGGCATATGAAATACAATCTCTTGTAAACTGTACAGCAGTATAAAACGGACTTATAAGTCTAAGATAAAAAAGGCACTTTGAGATTCCAAAATTAGGACTCAAAGTGCTTTTTTGGCTTTTCATAGAGATTTTGCAGATTCAGGACGAAATATAGCGGTGCTTACGCATGAAAAGCAAGTAAAACAGAAGCGTTGACATCAGTGCTGAGACTGAGTATTACTGTACCGACAGATATCGACATCGTCTATCCAGGTAAGCATATACGAAACATTCTTCGAAAAGCCATTTATTTGATTCTCTGGATGATGTTGTTCATTTTGCTTTACACAAGTGAATGCATACCTAGAGAAAAATCTGATTGCCAGAAAAAATCTGATGGTCTGATTTTGTATGTCTCTACAAGAAAAATGAGGACATTTCTATGCCACCGGCTGTTTTTGTTTGAACCGCTCTGTGTGCGGTGGAGCCTTAAATATGTATTTTCCGCAAGAAGACGCCGCACCTTTGCTATCAAGTCTTTTTCTACTTCTTGCAGGACAACCTGTTTACTTGCGTCCTCGGCGTTCCATGTAGAGTCCTTCTTTGCCTTCTTCAGGATAGATGCGTACCCAGCTGGCTACTCTATCTTGACCACTTATGTCAAATTGACGTGTCGCTTCTTGGTAACTTAACTTCTCCTTATGCATTGTTTCCATGGATGTGCATCTCTTATTTGACTTTCCTTTGGTCATAAAAACGCCCCCTTTCATTAGACTTCCTTTCGGTATATTTCTATTATACCACATTGTCTAACAAAAGGGGAACAGTTCATTTTTGGAGTTTGTAACTTCGCTCCCAAACTATTGACAGAAAGCTGTTTTCTCCGTTAAAGATAACAAACAAATTGGCAATCTCTTTTTTATGTAGAATAATGGATATTTATATAATGTTTTTCAAAAGATCCCCCTCATTTAATCATGGATTTTGAACGAACTCAAGAACTTTGCAGTCGAGGCGGCGAAATGATCAATGATTTCACTGTGACCAATATCTAAAGCATCAATCTTCTGCATATCTTCCTCTGAGAGTACAAAATCCCATACATCAAAATTCTGCTCAATTCGCTCACGATGTACCGACTTCGGAATCACTACGACGCCACGCTGGATGTTAAACCGCAATGCAACCTGCGCTGGCGTCTTGCCATAGGGTTTACCGATCTCGGTCAGAATTGGATGTGTGAAGATACCATGGCCACCCTCTGCAAACGGTCCCCACGCTTCCAAGACAATGCCAAATTCTTTCGCTGTTTCCAAAGCCTGCTTCTGGTGGAAGAATGGGTGGCATTCCACCTGGTTGACCATCGGCTGAATCTTGCTGTGCAGACAGAGATCTGTTATTCGTTCCGGATAGAAATTGCAAACGCCAATAGCTTTTGCCTTCCCTGCCCGATAGATTTCCTCCAGCGCACGCCATGCTGTGTAATAGTCTCCGATGGGCTGGTGGAGCAGGTAGAGATCTACGTAGTCTAGTCCCAACTTTTTCAGTGAAGTATCAAACGCTTCTTTTGCATTGGGATAATCCTGGATCCAGAGTTTCGTGGTGATAAATAATTCTTCTCGTGTGCAGAGCCCATCGCCTATTGCATGGCGAATCGCTTTCCCAACAGCTTCTTCATTCATATAGGCAGCAGCGGTATCAATCAACCGATAGCCTGTCTGGATCGCCATGTATACAATTTCCTCACACTGTGCGGCATCTGGTACCTGAAACACGCCAAAGCCTTCCAGCGGCATTTCCAATCCATTTCTCAGTGTTACATATTCCATTATGCATACTCCTTTCACAAACTGTACGCTTGGTTTCGAGCAAAACTATACGCTCTGTACAATATTGCCCTTTCTTCTGTGCCTATAGTATAGCACAAACCGAAGATTTTGTAAAATGGAAAAAGGGTATTGACCGATACGTGCGGCGTATTGTATACTAGATGTATAAGTATGTATACATCAGAACAAATTTGAATCTATTTCGAAAGGAGTGTTTCCATATGATCGAAATCTATCTGTTGGAGCATTTGGTGGGCATTGCACAATATCAGACTCTAGCAGAAGCGGCAGAGCATCTTCATGTGACCCAGCCCACTCTGACGCGTTCTATTCAAAAAATGGAACAGCAGCTTGGTGTACAATTATTTCGACGGGAAAAAAATCGCATTTATATTAATAAAAATGGTGAGCTTGCTAGAGACTATGCCCAGAAAATCCTAGCGTTGGAAACGCAAATGGAAGAGGCTGTACAAGCCCTCGACCGAAAGCAGCGCATAATTTCCATAGGTGCCTGTGCACCCGCACCAAACCTGTTGTTAGAACCTGTCCTGCGGGCACAATATCCCGACACACCCATTAAAGCCACACTTCAGACAAAAGAAGTTCTGTATAGGGGCCTGCGTCACGGAGAATTCCAGATGATTGTTCTGGCAGAACCGCTGGAAGTGCCAAAGTACTGCTGCCAAAAATTTGGAACGGAACATCTACGACTCTCTGTTCTACCAGCACATCCCTGTGCCAGCATGAAAAGTGTCTCTTTCGCTGACATCAACGAGGGCAGTTTCCTTGTGTACCAGAATCTAGGCGTGTGGGAAGATATTGTTCGAAAACATATGCCCAATGCCCGATTTCTCATGCAGAGTGAAATGGATGCCTATGCAGAAGTGGTCAATGCCTCTTCCCTGCCCACTTTTGACACCAACTGGGCATCGCGATTCTATCACCAATCTGTCAATCGAATCAGCATTCCCATCCGAGATACAGCAGCGCATATGACATTTTACGCCATCTATCCAGAAAACACTCGCCGCATATGGGAACGAGTGCTGGCAGTACTCAACTGCGAGACATAGTCCTCCATCACGCCAACGACTGCAGCGTAGTTAGCGTCATGGTATCAAAGCATTCCCCTGTATAAATATCCATGGCATACCAACCCGTTATGGTTACGTGGTTAGAGAAGTTCTCATGCTGCTTAAGGCACCACCGCACAAAGACCACATTTTGGTTTTGTACGGTATTGCTCTTGCTTTCTACATCTTCTGCAGACGCAAAATGCGTTGGTTGGCAGAGCCGCGGAAGGGCAGTGTCAACGACTTTTGTTCCTCTAGAAAAGGTCCGTCTACCAATACATCTATGGCACGCAGCAATTCATCCGTCACCTCACAGCGATAGGTACTCTCTGCCAGCAGGTCTGATTCCAATACACATCCTGTATAGCACCAGATATCCTTTGTATCGCCAAACTGCCTGCGCACCGCCTGTACCAATGGCAGCAGTGCCCGCTGATTTTCGGGCTCCATTGGCTCCCCGCCAATCAGCGTCAGCCCTTGGATATAGCTAGGTTCCAGCAGCCGCAGCAATTCTTTCGTCGTTTCCTCCGTGTATGGCGTGCCATAGGTAAAGCTCCAGGTTTCCGGATTGAAGCAGTTTTTGCAGCAGTGCCGACAGCCGGATACAAATAGCGATACTCGTACGCCTTCACCATTCGCAATATCACAGGATTTAATAGCTCCATAGTACATAACATCAGCCTCCCTGTTCTATAAGATGCCTGAAAAATGCCATTTCCGCCTGATTACACCGTTCCCCATTTTTACTGTACAGATTCAGGTGAAATACGTGTCCATCGGCTGGGTTATCCTCGCCATAGGAAGCATAGACGAATGGCACACCGCACATTTCCAGCCGTTTCTTCATAGGTAGCGTATGGGGCTGCAATCCGTCATTAACGCTATCCATCAGATAAGTGGGCGGAAAATCCTGGTTTATATATTGAAGCACATCTTGAAACAGTTGCAACTGCTGTGGCTCTGTGCCGGCAACATACAGATTCTTGTGGAGGTTTTCCAAACACCCCATATCATATAATCCACAATTCAATGCCACGCCATCCGGCAATGCATCATATGTTTCAAATGCCAATTGTTCCCGATAGGTACGATTGGCAGCTAGAATACAATACTGACTCACCAGCTGTGCGCCAGCAGAATCTCCCACCATAAACCAGTGCGGACTTTTTGTATACTGCTGTCGATGTTCCATCGCCCAGCGCACGATTCGGCACACATCTTCTATGGCGCAGGGATAGCGGTGTTCCGGCACGAGACGGTAGTTCGCGTTTATAACCACAAATCCCATCTCCGCCAAATGCATACTATAAAACCGATATAGCTCCTTGTCTCCATAAAACCAACCGCCACCATGGATATTCACCAGCAACGGGTCATCGTCGTTTGTGTCTTTTCGCCAGTACACATCCAACAGATGAGCTGTATCCCCTTCTGCGTCATAAGCAAGATCACGTGCACTAGCAACACAAGACGGCTCTGTCAGCCCTTCGTCTCGCTTTTTATCGCTTTCTCTCCAGGCAATCCGACTCTTTTCCAATTCTTCTACAGTCATACAAACATCGTCCTTTCCCTCTATTTACAAAAAACCTGTAAGAGACACAGAACGCCCTTACAGGTTTTGAATTTTTAGAACGTGCTCACAAAAATACATCCACATATTTCTATGAAAAAACACACCACTCAATAAGATGAATCCACTTAAGCAAATAGACTCTTCCCCGTCATTTCTTTCGGCTGGGGCAGCCCCATTGCTTCAAGCATTGTCGGCGCAATGTCTGCCAACACGCCGCCTTCCCGCAACGGCTTATCCATGCCCACTACAATAAACGGCACCGGATTGGTCGTATGTGCTGTGAATGGAGAGCCGTCCGGTTCATACATCTTATCTGCGTTACCATGGTCTGCAGTAATAAATGCTACGCCGCCTTTGGCCAGGATGGCTTCCACCATTCTGCCCACACAGGTGTCGACCGCTTCTACAGCTGCCTTGGCAGCATCGAATACGCCAGTATGGCCAACCATATCGCAGTTCGCATAGTTCAGGATAATGGTATCATATTTGTCGCTCTCGATGGCTTCTATGACCTTATCAGTCACTTCATAGGCACTCATCTCTGGCTTCAAATCGAACGTCGGCACATCCGGACTCTGCACCAGAATACGATCCTCACCTTCGAATGTCTTTTCCTCCCCACCGTTGAAGAAGAAGGTCACGTGGGCATACTTCTGCGTCTCCGCAATGCGCAGCTGTGTCTTTCCGCACCGACTCACATATTCCCCAAAGGTCATATGCAGTTCCTCCGGCGGATAAGCAACCGTTACATTCGGCATAGCTGCATCGTACTGTGCCATGCAGACAAACTGTACGGGGAAGCAGCCATTTCTGCGCACAAATCCGGTGAAATCCGGGTCTACGAAGCAGCGTGTCAGCTGTCTTGCACGATCTGGGCGGAAGTTGAAAAAGATCATGCTGTCGCCTTCCTTGACTGTCCCATTAGCATCCAGCACCGTTGGCAGCATAAATTCATCTGTTACATCCTGGGCATAGCTGTTCTCAATTGCCTGCACCGGATCGACATCGGTCAGAACACCTTCACCATATACCATTGCTGCATATGCCTTTTCCACACGATCCCATGCGTTGTCACGATCCATTGCATAGTACCGACCAGAAATGGTAGCCACCTTACCAATGCCAATCTCCGACATCTTTGCCACTGCCTCTTTCATAAAGCCTGCTGCCGATGCCGGCGGTTCATCTCTACCGTCCAAAAAAGCGTGTATATAAACTTTTTCCAGTCCCTTGCGCTTTGCCATTTCCAGCAAGCCATACAGATGTGTTATATGGCTGTGCACACCGCCCGGAGACAACAATCCCATCAGATGCAGAGCTGTACCCTTTTTCTTGCAGGCATCCATTGCGTCGGAAAGTGCCGGATTCGAAAAGAAAACGCCATCCTCGATATCCTTTGTAATCTTGACCAACATCTGATAGACAATGCGGCCAGCACCAATATTGGTGTGTCCCACTTCAGAATTTCCCATCTGCCCGTCCGGCAGTCCGACATCCAGCCCGCTAGCACCGATCAATGTATGCGAACCCTGCATATAACGATCCAAATTCGGCTTTTTTGCCGCCCGAATGGCATTTCCATAGTCATCCGAGTTGTAGCCAAAGCCGTCCATGATAATAAGTGCAACCGGTTTCTTGCTCATGTGTATCGTTCCTTTCCAAAGATGGGCAGCCCTGCTGCAGACTGCCCACTTGCTGCTTTTTCATACCAAACAGGTGTCGCAACGGAAACATTCAGCCGTGCCACCCGTCACCTCTTCGACTACTTCGAAGCCTCTTCCAGCAGTACGCCGAACTTCTCGGCCACCAGCGATGCGCCACCGATCAAACCACCGTCGATATCTTCTTTTGCCAGCAGTTCTGCGCAATTCTTTTCGTTCATGGAGCCACCATACTGGATAGTCATGCCATCCGCAGCCGCCTTGTCATACAGATCTGCTACTGTGCCACGAATGAACGCACAAACCTCCTGCGCCTGCTCTGCGGTAGCAGTTTTGCCAGTGCCAATGGCCCATACCGGCTCATAAGCGATTACAATATTCTTTACCTGCTCTGCCGACAGCCCATGCAGCGCTACCTTTACTTGCTTAGCCACCACTTCTTCTGTGATGCCGAGTTCCCGTTCTGCAAGCGTTTCGCCCACGCACAAAATAACTGTCATACCTGCCTCAATGGCAGCGGTTGTACGCTTATTTACCGTTTCATCGGTTTCACCGAAGTATTGTCTGCGCTCCGAGTGCCCTACAATAACATACTGCACACCCATTTCAGTCAGCATATCCGCAGAAATTTCACCGGTAAAAGCGCCGCTCTTCTCAAAGTGTACATTCTCAGCACCTACCTCGATGTTGGTGCCCTCTGTCAGACGCAGAGCTGTTTCCAAATTGGTAAACGGTACGCAGATGATGACACCACAGGTCTTGTCCGCAGCAATAGGCTTCAGAGCCTCGATCAGTTCTGCGGCCTCCTTACGGTTCTTGTTCATCTTCCAGTTACCGGCAATAATTGCCTTTCTCAGTTCTTTCTTCATGGTAAATTCCTCGATTCCAAAAATTATTCTTCCGTTTTTTCCTGCTCATGACAACAGGAATGTGCATCTTTCTGGCAACCCTTCGGCGGTTTGCCAGGCATGGCCTTATTATAACTGCCAATGACAATGCCCTTCACCCAAGGAAGCAACATTAGCCCCATCGTCAGGCCACACAGTGTCCCCACGGCAAATGCAGTTACGGGGCACTCCATGGCGCTCATCAGCTTCTTCTGTATCTGTCGTTCCATTTTGCAAACGCACCCTTTCTGCATGTATATCACAAACGGAGGTGTACCGCAAAAACCGGCACCCTCCATCTGCATAAATCATTAGTTCTTATCAGCGATTGCAGCAACGCCCGGCAATACCTTACCTTCCAGATATTCCAGAGAAGCACCGCCTCCAGTGGAGATATGGCTCATCTTGTCTGCAAAGCCCAACTGCATTACAGCCGCTGCCGAATCACCACCGCCAATAATAGTAGTTGCGTCGGTGTCTGCCAGTGCCTGTGCCACGGCAATAGTACCCTTGCTCAAAACTGGGTTTTCAAATACGCCCATCGG
>CASDUD010000212.1 GCA_949283725.1 uncultured Ruminococcus sp. | reverse complement strand
TGGAAGACGTACAAAGCTGTACATTATACATGGTGTGCGCCCCATAGCTGCCAATGATCGTTTTGTTACTATGTACATAAATTCGGCCACTGGGGCAGTAGTACCGTCCAGAAGAATCCTTCTCCAAATCTGTAACCCGTATGTCGGCTGTGACAACAATGGTATATGGTATGTCAGAGGTAGCATACTCGCTAAGTTCTTCAAATGTAGAAGCTTCTACCACCTCGCCGAACAAACCGCCGATATCTGCCGCCTTGATGTTGCCTGTATTGTCATCAAAGCAATACCCCGCAAAGCCCTGCAAGCCATCTGCATTCAGCAGCCAAAGCTGGTTGTCTGCGCCAGTATAGGATGCCAGTGTAATACCCTCACTACTCTGGGTCAGTGCCAAAGAAGTATTAGAATAATTCACAATCTTATAGTATAGATCATTACCCAGATGGTCTTGTTCCACCGGTATCACGTACCAGTGCTGAGACTGTGCCGATTCACTACCATACAAAATGACATCATTTCCAGCGGTTACATTGTATCCGCGTGGTGTCAGAAGCCGTCCAGACTGAGCATTCGTCAACTTGAAAAACGTCCCCCTGGAGTCAAGCCCCACCCGGTCAAATCGCCACGACTGGGAAAGATCGCCGCCCAGTGTCTGTACAGAAAGAGACGAGCCATCCGTTGTCCCATTCCCCGTCAATACCTTGGAATTGTCCTTGACTGCTACATGCATCAGCTGAACTGGATAATCTACGGATGCAGCCGCTGCCGGTACAGATACACGTCCCCATCCAAACATGGGAAGCATCCATGCAACAATCAGAACAAGTAGCAGAATAAATGTGCGCCATGCTATATGTGCGTGTTCTCTCATGGTATTTTCCTCCTTATGAAAACGAACCAATTTATCACCCCTATTATAGCACATTTTTCCGGACATTTCAATAGAAACTTTGCACAAAAAATATTCTTTTTGTTTCATTCGTGTATATTATCCATTCATTTTCGATGTCTCTTTCAGTTCGTCCTCCCACATCATCTGCCGCAATCCCATGCCAAAAAGCAGCCAGAACATAGGCGCATGGTAAACCAAACTGTCGTGGAATATAGCTGTTAAGCAATAGGTGATCACACCGAAGAACAAACCTGTACGGCAGAAACTAAAAGAACATCTCTTTCCAAAGCAACTGCGGATGCCGCAGATAAAGAACACGATCAATGCCCCCAGTATGCAGACCAGTGACAGAACGCCAGTATCCTGCGCTATCTGCAAATACCAACAGTGCGGCTTATTGTACAGTACATAGCGGCCGAAAATGTTAAGCAAAGCCGGCAAATCATTCTGGTTTAGGTAAAAAATCGATGTCGCCGGGCCGTTGCCTAACAGTATACATGATTTTAAGACAGAAATGGTATTCGCCCATATGAAAATCCGTCCGTTCAAATAAGTATAGCATTGCTGTAATGTCTTTGAATGGCTAACCTGCGGAATATCACTGAGAATGGTTCCACCAGTACCGATCACTGTCCATGCATCCCCTGTCCAATTTGCTTGTATGGCGGTAGGATAACCCAGTTGAACTTGTAGCTGCTGTTCTTCCGGTAGTAGCTGCACCTGGCAGTGAGAAAGCGATGACTCCGAAAAAGTGTAGACACCATCCATTTCGATCGGTGTGATCGATGTTCCATCACACATAAAGTTTATGTCTGCCCCGGACAGTGCATCGCCTGTCATCTGGATGCTGAATTCCGTCTCCACATTCCGGAACACCAATGTATCTCCTTCTATTTCCATAGAAAGCAGACGGAATGTATCTGCCTGTTCCATACCGGCAAAGGTATTCTCCCACTTTTCGGCAGCCGAGCTTCCGCTGCGCGTCAGCCAGAAACCTGTACCGCCTGCCAATACTGCCAAAATGGTTATGCATATAACGCCTATACGAGCGATTCGCTGCCAGTTACTATGGAACACCCAAACCAAAAGCAGCAATCCTGTCATGCCAAAGCCAAACAGAATGGTACTCATCACCTTTGTCAGCAGCAAAGCTGCCGCCAGCAAAACCGCAGAAGTGATGGAAAGAAGCAGCTGGCGGATAGGACTATGAAGATTGATCTGACCTACCACTACGGGCAGAAGCATGGCGCAGTACATTCCCATATAGTCCGGATTTCCGAATGTCAGTACTGCCGCCACGTTCGAACCGACTTCACTTTCCAAACCGCCAAGAATCTGCACCAGCGGATTATTGTAATAATGCAAATCAAAATGCTCCGCCAGTGCCAGAAGGCCAATTACAATGCCCAGTATAGTAAAACATTTCCTAGCGAACTGCACAGTTTCATCCCGATCGAGCCAATACCATGCGGCTCCAAATACCACAACATAACTTACCAATGCCACATAGCCTTCATACTGCATATAGATGCCAAACCATGCTTGCGCCCGATAGGCAGAAGTCAGCGTGGAAAGCAGTCCCAGCAGCAGATAAAGTCCCAAAAAGGCAAAAATCGCCAAAGCCGCCTTAGAATGTGGAAATGTACGCCGGGGGCGTAACGTCAGCCGTTCATATAGAAACCATAGAACGGATACGACGGCAACTCCCAACAGCACAAGTTCCCGAAAGATTTGCTCGAAATCCGTATGTACTGCTTCGCCCAAAAAGTAAGCTTGTACTTCTGCCTCAGAAAGAGTGACAGAGATGGTATGCACCAAAAAAGGCAAAATGCAAATACAAAGTACAAGTATCTTGCCTGGCAGTGACAACTTCCATGGTGTGACTGTCATCCGTACCGGATCTTGATTGCGTTTTTGCGTCATGAGTTTCCTCCTTTTTCATGTATGAGAAATATCCTAGGGAATCGCGATTTGAAATCCCCTCTTCGCTTATGTATGGATCACACGCTTACATAAAACCATATTGTTCTAGCATGATTGCTACACCATCTGCGTCATGCGCATCCGTAATTACATCCGCCGCCCGCAGACATTCTGGCGTACCATTCGCCACGGCCACGCCAATACCAGCATAACGCAGCATATCGACATCGTTATCCCCATTGCCAAATGCCAAGATTTCACTGGGAGAAATATCTTCCCGTTCAGCAAGATACCTCAGACCGCCTGCTTTCCCACCTTGCGGATGCGATATTTCCACAAGACTGTCTGTGGAAGAGGTCACATAGACATCTGGAATCTCCGTCTGGATCCGACGCATCAGAACAGTTTTATCCGCCGGGCGCAGGCAAATCAAATCAATACAGTCAATGGCATCTTTATGTGCCAAAAGCCACGATGACATATCCATCACCGGTTTTTTGGTACGGCGAATATAGGATGCCAGTGCAGGTACAGGCTGATACAGCTCGGCGTGCAGCACATAGGCTGCGGGCGCATACATCTGCCCCTGGTATCCTGCCTCCAAAAAGATATGGTCTGCTGTCCGGGAAAATGCCAAAACTTTTTCCACAGCTTTTGCCGACAGCCGCAGGGTACGCAGTGCCGTCCGCTTTTCTCCCATGGTATAGATTCCAGCACCATTAGACACCACTGCATACCGGATCCCCGGAAATGTCAATACTTCCTCCGGCATGGCAGTCAGTTCTCGTCCGCTTGCGGCCACCAGGCAGATACCCTTTTCCGCCGCTTTTTGCAATGCGGCACGGGTGCGCTTAGAAAATGTCCCATCCTTCTGTAGTGCTGTATCGTCCAAATCCATGGCAACCATTCGAATCGTATGGTGCATAGCAGTACCTCCTTATGTGAACAGACAGCTCGTTGCTGTTCTGTTTTTCCTTTTTGGCGCATATGGTTATATAGCAGACTCTTGGCAACGACCCTTATCTGCCATCATAATTTTCATGCTACAGGTGATTTCTATG
>CASDUD010000211.1 GCA_949283725.1 uncultured Ruminococcus sp. | reverse complement strand
TCCTGCATCGATGTGGGCATCGGTACCTGCATCGCCCATCGATTGCCTACGGCCTCCCGATAGGTCTTTCCCGCAGAACGAGGAGAAGCAGCCAGTGCGGCAACGTGAAACCATGGATGATTTTCTAAAAGTGTTGCGAACCGCTGCCCGACCATACCAGTTGCGCCAATAATGCCAACCCGAAACTGTTTCATTTTTGTCATTCCTCCAAAAAATCTAAAAAATATGAAAAAACCGGTTGAAAACCGGTGGCTCATGCGATATAATAGAATAGAATGACGTATACAAAAAATACAATGTAACGCCGATAGCACTCCATCATAACGATGACAGTCATAATCCTTTTCGGAAATATGCCCAGAAAAAGGTTTTACCAGAACCCTTTCTTCGGCACGCACGCCTTTCACCTTTGCTTATGCGGACGGGTCATCCTATCAAAAGATACTCATCGTGAGTGCGCCTCTACCTATTCTTATGATAGCATTATTGAAGAAATTTGTCAATAACATTTTGTGAAAAAAGGGAGCAGCCTATGAAAAAATCGGATTTCTATTATCATTTGCCGGAAGAACTAATCGCACAAACACCAATTGAGCCGCGTGATCATTCTAGGCTGATGCGTATCAACCGCCAGACAGGGGAGATCTGGCACAAGCATTTCTACGATCTATGTGATATTTTACAAGAAGGCGACCTACTGGTGATGAACGATTCCCGTGTGCTGCCTGCCCGGTTGTACGGAGAAAAGGTAGACAACGGCACTTTTATCGAATTTCTGCTCTTGGAACAAAAAGGAGACAAGCTCTGGGAAATCATCTGTCGACCGGGAAAAAAGGCAAAGGTCGGTGTGAAATTCTCCTTTGGCGGCGGTAGACTCATAGCAGAAGTGGTTGAAGTCAAGCCCGACGGTAACCGTGTTGTGCAATTCACCTGTGAAGGCAACTTCTATACGGCGCTTGAAGAAGTGGGACAGATGCCGCTGCCGCCTTATATCCATGAAAAGCTCAAAGACAATGAGCGCTATCAGACGGTCTACTCCAAAGAACTCGGTTCTGCGGCGGCACCTACTGCTGGGTTGCATTTTACAAAGGAAATGCTGCAAAAGCTGAAAGACAAGGGCGTTAGACAAGCTTATGTGACACTCCATGTTGGGCTCGGCACATTTCGCCCGGTGAAGGAGGAAGATGTCTTACAGCACAAGATGCACAGCGAACATTACCATCTGCCCCAGGAGACGGTGGATCTTATCGAAGAGACCAAGCGAAACGGCAAGCGTGTGATCGCCGTGGGGACAACCTCCTGCCGGACATTGGAGGCGGTCGCAACCAAACACAGCGGCAAACTTGTGGCGGAGGATGGCTATACCGATATCTTCATCTATCCCGGTTATGAATTCAAGGTGCTGGACGGTCTGGTGACCAACTTCCACCTGCCGGAGAGCACGCTGATTATGCTAATTGCTGCATTTCTGGGATACGATAAAACCATGCACGCCTATGAAGTGGCAGTGCAGGAACGCTATCGGTTCTTTAGTTTTGGGGATGCGATGTGTATTTTATAAAATGTAACGACGCCAAGTATGCAGATATTCTTTATAGAAATTCTTCGGCAGGCAGCCGATCATGGTGCATCCATTGCTTATTTGCAAGTTGCTTCTAAAAATCAGGCGGCGATTTTACTTTACCAAAAGCTTGGTTTTACCCATCAATATACATATTGGTATCGTATCAAAAAATAGATTCAGAAAGGAACCAGTTTCATGTTCAATCTCATCAAAACTGAAGGTCGCGCCCGGCGCGGCGTTTTCGAAACCGTACACGGCACCATTCAGACTCCATTTTTTATGAATGTGGGCACTGCTGCCGCCATCAAGGGCGGCATATCGTCCATTGACCTTGTGGACTTGAAATGCCAGGTAGAGCTTTGCAACACATACCACCTCCACCTGCGTCCCGGGGACAAGATCATCCGGCAAATGGGGGGCTTACACAAGTTTATGAACTGGCAGGGTCCCATCCTCACCGACAGCGGCGGCTTTCAAGTGTTCTCGCTCGCAAAGCTACGACAGATTCGGGAGGAAGGCGTAACATTCCAGTCCCATATTGACGGCAAACGTATTTTCATGGGTCCAGAGGAAAGTATGCAGATTCAGTCGAATCTAGGCTCGACCATCGCCATGGCGTTTGACGAATGCGTCGAAAACCCAGCGCCACTGGCATATGTGCAAAATTCCTGTGCCCGCACCACGCGCTGGCTGAAACGCTGTCAAATGGAGATGCAGCGACTCAGTACCTTGGAAGATACCATCAACCCAAAGCAAATGCTGTTCGGTATTAATCAAGGCGGCACCTATGACGCTGTACGTGTGGCACATATGCAAGAGATCGCCGAGCTGGATCTGGATGGCTATGCCATCGGAGGTCTGGCGGTTGGAGAACCAACGGAGGTCATGTATCACATCATCGAACAAGTCGAACCACATATGCCGGTGCATAAGCCGCGCTATCTCATGGGCGTAGGTACACCGTCCAACATCATCGAGGGGGTTTATCGGGGCGTGGATATGTTCGACTGTGTTATGCCCAGTCGAAATGCGCGTCACGGCACCATTTTCACCTGGAATGGCATTTTACATATTACCAACGCCGCGTACGAGACGGATGCACAACCACTTGACCCACAATGCGATTGTCCGGTGTGCCGTAATCATTCCCGTGCCTATGTGCGTCATCTATTCAAAGCAAAAGAGCAGCTGGGCGGCCGGTTGGCAGTGATGCATAATCTCTATTTTTATAATACGCTGATGGAAAAAATCCGTGAGGCTTTGGATGCTGGAACATTTACTGAGTTTTACCGTCAGTACAGCCAGCGTCTGGCGCAGCGAATTTGAAAGAAAAAGGAGCACTGCCATCAAGGCAGCACCCCCCCAATATTTCCAATGAACAAGCTGTTATAATTTATTCGTAAATCGGCTCCAGCACGGCATATTTTCCGTCGGAACGCTTATAGACTACATTAACCTCGCCTGTGTTGGCGTTGGTGAACATAAAGAAAGTATGACCGAGTAGATCCATTTGCAGGATAGCTTCATCTACATCCATCGGATGCATTACAAATTTTTTATGACGAATGATCTCATGTTCAGATTCTACCACAGAGTCCTCGTACAGATCTACAAAAGCCGCTTCCTTCAGCTTCTTTTCCACTCTCGTTTTATTCTTGCGAATCTGGCGAATGATCTTGTCAATAGACGCATCCAGTGCATCTTCCTTGTCTACGGCAGATTGTTCTGCCCGATAAATCAGGCTGTTATAGGTAACGGTCAGTTCGATGACAATCAGATTTTTGCGAGCCGACATGGTGATCTTGGCGTCGGCCTCCTTGCCAAAGAACTTGTCCAGCTTTGCGCTCAAACGCTTTTCGGCATATTCAGTAAAATTTTGCGGGATTTGCATTTTTTTTGCTGTGATTGTAATTTTCATGATGATTCCTCCTTTTACAACTTCACATCCCAAACGAATACTGCTTTGAGATGACAAGCTGTTTGTTATTGATATTATAACATATTTCTAGTTTCATGGCAAGTGGATTCTCCTTTTTTGTGCAAGTTATATAATTTTAAATGTGGAATTTAGCAACTTTGCTAAATACAAGAGGCGATGCTGGGGATATATTTTTAGCATATTCACCAAAAAGGTCGAATAGGGCTTGCCAAACAGAGAAAAAATACGTATCATACTTATAAGAGCCTGTCCAAAAGGCTTTGCAAAGCATCTGTCCATGGGTTTTCGGTTTCGCCAGAATTCAGACATAGATAAATCTTTGCGTTTAAATGGAGGCGAAATAGTTGTTGGAAAATATATTAGAAAGTCTACAGGAAATTCCTGCCTTTTCCATCTGGGTCAGCGCAGCAGTCGTTCTGATTGTAGCGGGAAGTGTGTTTACCATGTTCGGTAAGGCACGAAAGGAAAAACAGTTGGAACAACGCCGCTGGCAAAAAGTGAGTGCGAATATGGCACTGTATGACACCAAACGCCGTGTAGTGATCCCGCTGGAAGCCGACGAGATTTTGGTTGGGCGACACGGAGCAGCGGACATCCGTTTCTCTGACATGAGTGTATCCCGGTATCATGCGGTATTGTACGTTTCTAATGGTGTATGGAGTGTGATGGATTTGGACTCCAAGTCTGGCACCTATGTCAATGGGCGGAAGATTCGCACTCAAGTACAACTGAAAGATATGGATGAGATTCAATTCGGCAGCTATGGGGTTATCATCCGGCAGCGAAGGAGGAAGTAGTATGTACAAAAATGGACTATCCTATGCAAACTGCACCGCTATGGTATTTCTGACCCATCTGGTGATGCTGGCTGCCATTTTGCTGCGGGGACAGTATGATACACCTCAGGACATTATGCCGCTTGCCTTAGCGGTCATAGGACTGGATGTGGTGTATATTGCTGTGCTGCGTCTGCTGTATCATCAAATGACGTACACGCTGGACTTTTTGCTGTTGCTGCTGGTGAATATCAGTGTTATCTTTCAATCCTGTTTTGGCGGCGTGGGATTTGCCGCCAAGCACTTTATCACTTGTGTGGCAGCACTGGTCTTTTGCCAGTTGGGCTTTCTGCTTACCCGCAACCATGTGTGGATCCAGTCGAAAAAACTAGTACTATACATTCTGCTGGGTCTATTGATCGTCAGTATTTTGCTGCTTACAGGAAGTCGTTCGATGTGGATCAACCTAGGCCCCATCAGCCTCCAACCTTCGGAATTTATGAAGCCGGTCTTTGTGCTGCTGTGTGCCACTTCCATCCGGGAACAGCACGAGAAAAAGAAAATACTATTCTTCTATGTCTCTCTAGAGATGCTTATACTCACGGCGGCGTTTGTGGTCATCGTGGGATTGCAATGGTGGTGCCGTGACTTAGGTTCGCTGCCGACTTTCGCAGCGGCCTATGGCTGCGCTCTTGTTTGCCGTCTCTGTTATCCAAAGGCAAAATTCTCCAAAAAGACAGTGATCGTGATTGGCGTAATAGGGGCGATTTTGGTTTTACTTGCCGTTCGCTTTGCACCGGGCTATGTACAGGATCGTCTATCTGTAGACATCTGGAATCAGCGCGAGGGCAATGGGTATCAGCAGTGCCAAGCGCTCATTGCCATTGCAGAAGGCGGCTTATTTGGAAAAGGTCCCGGTTGCGGTGTATTGTACAAGGTTTTTGCTTCTGATACCGATATTGTTTTTTCCACAATTTGTGAAGAATGGGGCTTTTTGGTGGCACTACTTTCCATCTTGCTCATTTTGGCCATGCTGCTTCTGCCGATGATCAATAAACCGCGCAGCTATTTCCATACCACCATGATTCTAGGTGTGGTTGCCGTGGTGATTGTACAGATGGGGCTGAACATTTTCGGCTCTTGCAATCTCATTCCTTTTACAGGTGTGACCATTCCCTTTATTTCGCAGGGAGGTAGTTCTATGGTAACCAGCGGATTTCTAATGGGTATGCTCAAGGCTGGCCAGTCACCGGTATTTCGCAAGCCTAATCCCGTAGGAAAGCGAAAGGTTTTACAGAGAAAGGCGGTGCGACACGCATGAAAAGCATTCAAAGTATTCGT
>CASDUD010000210.1 GCA_949283725.1 uncultured Ruminococcus sp. | reverse complement strand
AGCTGATTCTGCTGGAAGAGGCACTGGAAGGATAAAGTGCCGCAGTATCAGGGCGTGTGCGCATGAACGTATACACCCTCTTTCGGCAAGATATTTTATGTGAACACGTTCTAAAAAGTTTTTTACCATTCATTTATATCTCATATGCAAACAAAAGCTGTTTTCTCCGCAAGAATTTTACGGGAAAAACAGCTTTTTGTTTGTATGTCATTTTATGAGCCTTTTGATTTTACATATGCCCTTATGCCGTAGGCTGGATGGGCAGGGTGGAGAGAAGCCCGGTTAGATAGCGCATATACGAAACACTGTCCTTGGTGTTGATTTGTCCGTCATAGTAGCAGTCCATCGAAGCCTTTTGCGCATCAGAAAAATGGATATTGCCTATGAAGTAATGGTGCATCAGCACCAAATCATTTATCTCGCACACACCGTCTCGGTCGATGTCACCATAGGTAATGGGATAGGATACACTTTTTTCTGACAAAGTGCTGCTGGCAATTGTAGTGTTTTCCGAAATAGACAGTGTTGCAGTGCTGCTGGTGACAGGGGGGCTGTTGCTAACAGTAGTGGTATCCGTAGAAGAATCTCCTGTAGTTTCGGATAGAATTGCAGATGTTTCTGTGGCCTCTGTGGTGGTAATATTGGATATTGTGGTGGTTGTGCCCTCCTCGTCTGACAGCAGATAGAATGTCCGCCCGAAGGCATCCGCGTAGAAATGTGTAGTGGAATTTTCATAGCCATATAATGTTGCCGAAGCAGTTACGCTAGAAGCGGACAAAAAACTGCAAGTTTTGGAGTAAACTACCAGCAAAGCTAGACTGTCACAATTCTCCAGCGCATAGGCACCCAGTTGCTGAACTGTGGATGGGAGGATGCACGAAGGTAGCTTCTCACATTGATAAAAAGTGCGGTATTCTATCCGGTGCAGCCGGGTAGGCATCTGGATATATTCGAGTCTTGTACAGCCTTCAAAGGCGCCGACATCACTGTCAGAACGACTGCTATAGGAAAGTGTCTGGATGGACTCCGGCAGATAGACGCTTTGCAACGAGGTATTGCCGGCGAATGCTCCCTTGATTTGGGTGACAGGCAGTCCATTTGCGCTGTCTGGCACGACCAATACCTCATCCTGCCCTGTATAGCTTGTGAGTACGGCATAGGTATCGTAGAGACAGTATGTAAAGTTGCCGTCTGTATAGGGGATGGCGGTTTCTGGCTGGTACGATGCATCCGGGACATCGGGTGTATCATAGAGATATTGCCACGCCTCCCCTTCGGAAGTGAACGGAGTATGTTCTTCGAAAAAGTCCGTCTGTCCGGCGGCGAAATAGTCGTCCGTTCTGGCGGTGTCATTCCATGTCACATCAAAATAGTAATAGAATCCATCGTCCATTTTGGCAGTGTTCCATGCGTGGAGTGCTGTATTACCGTGGCCGGTGACATAGAAATTCGGTACATTTGCTGCATTCAGCAGCAGCTGGAAGGCTTTGGCATAGCCTTCGCAAACGCCATACCGATAGGAGGCATCAAAAATGCCTAAAATAGTATGTGAGATAACCGTGTCGTCTGCCTCGTCGGTTTCTGTATACTGATACGTATTGTTGTCTCGAATCCAATCGTGGGCGGCACGTGTCTTTTCTAGGGAGGTGGTGTAACCCACCATCGCTTGTTCTGCTTGCGCAATGCCTGTCTCGATGGCTTGAATTTTTTCCTGACGCAAATCACCATCGGCATAGTCGTCTACGCAGGAAATATAGAACTGGGTGATATATGTTTGTCCGGAAATGGTAATTGTGCTATAGAGCAGATAGTTGCCGACGAAGAAGTACAGCGGATTGTCATTTCGGAACATTGACAGAACCTTTACAATGGACTCCGAGTCCAGCGCATAGTTTGGATTATCCACCGCTGAAAAATAGTGCATTGCCCCGCCGGCATAGGTGATTTCTGGAGCATCTGTATCTTCTGTATAAAAGGTGTGGGCAGTTGTCTTTAAAGCATTGTACACTTCTTTTTCGGCTTCGTTCAGCACTTCGTAGCCGTGGGTGGAATGATAACAGTCCTCTGCATACACAGGCTCTGTTTCACCAGTTGTCTCTGCTGTCGCTGTGCGGATGGATACGTTGGATTCTGCCATCCGGTTGTCAGACAGTTCATCTGTCGTACAGGCTATAGCATGAATCTCCGTCAGACCACCGGTGGGCATCTCTTGGTCAGTGCACTGGGTCTGTGCAAATGCATGGTCGCCGGGCAGAAAGATACCAAGCAGACACGCAAAAACAGTGGCCAGGGGACCAATCCTATGGCGTATTCGCATCGAATGTTTCATAAGAACGCCACCTTTCAGGATAAAGAGATAGAATGTATCGTTGTTTTCCTGTCGAATTACTATTTTTATTATACCATCTTTTTATTGTTCTGTCAAATGTTTTTCCTATTTTTTTGGAATTTTATGCAATTTGTTCAAAACGAAGGCTCTGTTTTGGGACAATACCGTTCAAAGATTTGCGCACTAGATGCTTTTTGCTTAGGCAAATACAAAACGCATCTGGTGTGCAGATTTCGTCATCGATTTTTGGAGGACAGAAAAAGTATATCCGTTTGGGCATGAATGCAAGGTATATGTGCAGAAAGTGTTCATGGAACGGCAGGCGTTTTTTCGCGAGGTTTACAAATTGAAAAAATTTTAGGCAAGGTCTTTAGCACCGGGGTTTGAAAAACGAAAAATGGGTGACGTTCGGCAAAATGCCCAAAACTGCCGCGGTTTCTTCGAAAAAATGCGGGTGGGACACGGGAAAAACCAGTGAAATCAAATGAAATAGCGTATAAATTTTGTGCAATTTGCCAAACGGCTGGATGAAAATCAAAAATAGTGTTGTTGACAAAAATATTAAAATCCGTTATAATAATTTGGAAGAAAGGGTGTCTGTTTTTACCGAAAAACAACATTCTGCCTTTGGAAAAGCCCTGTGCAAAGCTGGAGAGCCATTTGCATAGGCACAGAGGAGACACACGCTGGCTGTTGCCGTTTGGTACAGCAGGTCGGCGGGGTGTTTTTTGTGGGCATTTCGTTCAAAGTGTCTGATGACTTTGTTCGGGATTGCCTGTATTTTTAAGAGGAGAGAGGGTATTTCATGAATCTGAAACTGTTCGAGGTGGCGGGGACACATATTTTTAATATGTCAGCCATCACCATCGTCCTGTTCTTTGTCTTTGCCATCGTTGTGGTTGGTTATCTGCTTGGCAAGATTTCGGTAAAGGGCGTTTCGCTGGGCACGGCTGCTATTTTTCTGGTTGCCCTGTTTGTGGGCCATTTCAAGGGCGTTGCCTTTGATCCGGAAAGCGGCATTCAGGCGTGGGTCAATGATGTGGAGTCTGCCGATGCGGTAGATTTCTACTTTAAGCTCGTCCAAAACTTTGGATTGATCCTGTTTGTAACCTCGGTTGGATTGATTGCCGGTCCGACATTCTTTAAGAATCTGAAGAAGAATGCGAAGTCATATGTACTCATTGGAGCAGTTATTATTGCATCTGGGGCAGCGGTTTGTGCAGTTATTACACTTCTTGTCCCGAATATGAATTCGGCGATGAGTGTTGGGCTGCTTTCCGGTGCACTGACGAGTACGCCAGCATTTGCTGCGGCACAGGAGGCGATCGGAGAAGCTTCACCGGTATACAGTGAGATTGCGGTAGGTCATGCGATTGCTTATCCGTTCGGAGTAATTGGTGTTGTACTTTTCGTACAGATTGTGCCGAAGGTAATGAAGGCCAATATGGCAGAAGAACGGGCGAAGTTGACGCCAGTAGACAGTGGTAAGGTAGAAGAGAGTGTGCTGGCTGGCAAGAAGATGTTCCATATGGATCATCTGGGGCTGAGCGTTTTTGCACTGGCGGTCATCTGTGGTACCGTTGTTGGATGTATCAACATTCCGTTGGGCGCCGGTTCCTTTAACCTGGGTACCACTGGCGGCCCACTGATCGTGGGTCTGATTTTCGGTCACTTCGGCAGAATCGGTCGGTTTAGCTTGAAGGTGGACAAGCACCTGTTGGAGACATTCCAAGAATGGGGTCTTGTTCTGTTTCTCATTGGTGCCGGCGTGGACGGTGGTGCTGGCTTTGTATCTACCTTGGAAAAGTATGGGCCAATGCTCTTTGTATGGGGTGCCCTCATGACGATCATCCCGATGTTCATTGGCTTCTTCCTGGCAAAGAGTGCACTAAAACTGAGCCTATTCAACAACCTGGGTGCCATCACTGGTGGTATGACCAGTACGCCGGCACTGGGTGCACTTATCAGTTCCAGCGGCACACCAAACGTAGCAACGGCCTATGCGGCGACCTATCCGGTAGCACTGGTACTCGTTGTATTGGCATCACAGTTCCTCACGTATCTATAATGGATGTATCTATAGCATTGTCAAACAAGCAGCAATTCTTGTAAAAATAAAAACTCCGCACCAGGCTCTCCGGTGCGGAGTTTTTTGATATGCGAAGCTGTATGGCGTTTTTTGTGCCAAGCGGCAGACACAGCAAGCCGCTTATTTTTATGGCACTTTATAACGCCTATCAAAGTCCCGCTGCCCAATCCCAGTTGTACAGTTCCAACGTCGTCAGGTCATAGGGTGTAAGTTGGTAGACACAGTGATTGATCCAGTTGGAGAAGAGAAGATTGGCACTGCATCCCCAGCTGAATAGTGGCTGTTGGGACGGGTCATCGTCCGGGAAGTAACCATAGGGGATCTGAATATCAGCTCCCTTTGCCACGTCTCGGAAATATTCTTCTTTTAGCGTATCTCGGTCATATTCCGAATGGCCGGTGATGAAATACTGCCTACCGTTGTTGTTGGCAACAATATGTACACCGGACAACGGAGACTCCGCCAAAATTGAAAGCTGTGGGACTTTCATTAAATCATCTCGATGCACTTCCGCATGGCGGGAGTGTGGTGCATGAAAGACATCATTGAATCCCCGCAGAAGCTGGCATCGAGGCATCAGGACATTCTGCGGAAATACGCCGAACATCTTTTGGGGCAGGTTGTACTTCGGCACGCCGAAATGATAGTACAGTCCCGCGAGCGCACCCCAGCAGATGTGTACGGTTGAAAAGACATGGAACTTTGTCCACTCCATAATGGCGCAAATTTCCTCCCAGTAGTCCACTTCCTCAAAGGATAAATGTTCCACAGGAGCACCGGTGATGATGCAGCCATCATAATATTGATCCTGGATTTCGGAGAATGTTCGATAGAATGTGGCAAGGTGATTCTGCGAAGTGTTTTTGCTGATGTGGCTGGAGACGTGCAAAAATTCTACATTGACCTGTAAGGGTGTATTACTCAGTAGGCGCAGGAACTGGCACTCTGTTTCAATCTTTTTCGGCATCAAGTTCAGAACCAGTACCCGAAGCGGACGAATGTCCTGATGCGCGGCACGATCCATATCCATCACAAAAATATTTTCTTCTTCTAAGATGCGAAACGCCGGGAGATCCGGCGAAATGCAAATGGGCATAGGACTTCCTCCTCTATTATGATTTATACGGTGCCGCCCTTAGGCAACACCACACAAAGACCGTCTGACGACTTTTCGTGCCATCTGCTTGCGCTTTTTCCGTCATATTTCACAAAAATACTCGTGAATACACAAAGTATGAACGCCGTTTTTTGTTTCATCTGACGAAAAAATTCATAGCGCATCTGGCACACAATCTTTGTGCGGTACCGCCTTTATTTTTTTCTGGGGGCGGCTGTGTTTTGGCTTTCACCGTTTCCGATGGCATTGCGGATGGCGCGCAGTTCTTCTGCTGTCAAATCTCGATAAGTACCAGGTTTGAGCATTCCCAGCTTCAGCGGACCGATGCTTATACGGCGCAGTCGCGCTACTTCTAGCCCTACGGCCTCACACATCCGGCGAATCTGACGGTTTCGGCCTTCATGTATGGTAATTAGTAGTACGACCCGCCCTGGCTCTTTTGTTTTAACTACCACATTGGCTGGCTGGGTCATCTTTCCATTCAGTTCCATGCCGCTAGAGAGCGTAATCAGCTGTTCCTCCGTGATGTCGGGACGTACAGTAACACGATATGTCTTATGAATATGCCGGCTTGGATGCATGATGCCATTGGCAAATTTGCCATCATTGGTCAGCAGCAAAAGTCCTTCGGAATCCTTATCGAGCCGTCCCACCGGATAGACCCGTTCTTCTACATCTGTCAGCAGATCCATTACACAGCGGCGATTCAGTTCGTCCGAGGTAGTCGTCACATATCCTCGCGGCTTATACAGCATCAGATAGCGGTATTGTTTCTTCCGAGTAAGCATGACTCGTTCACCGCCTACAGTAATCAGATCCATAAACGATGCCTTGTCGCCCAGCTTGACGGGATGGCCATTGACTTTGACCTTTCCTGCGGCAATGAGTGCCTCTGCTTTGCGGCGAGAGCAATAGCCGGCATCAGACAGCAATTTTTGAATTCTAATTTTTTCCACGTCCTACTCCTTTATCTATCCTGTCGCATCTCAGTGTCCCTCACGCAGAAAAACGTGGGATGCGTTTCCACAATTGGTTCCATTTTTTCTGTATCGTCTCCCAGAAGGAGAAGCTTTTTTTCGAATCTTCCGATATTGGTGCAACCGCCGCTGCTTCGGAAGTATACAAATCCCCCTGTGCTGCTACACGACCGTTCAGCAGCGCTTTCCATGTCCCCACACGTTGTTTCGCCGCTACGGGCGCATACAGGAATGGCTGCATTTCTAGCACGTAAGTAAAGTCCGGCAGTTTTGTGCCGGTCGTACCCACACACAGCGTCGTTTCCGCATGAACCGGTACTGTTTCTGTCGCGCCACCCACAACCGTCTGCTGCCAGTTGGTGGGGAACGAGATGTCCGTGGGGGTCACCTGATCAAATCCATATGCATAAAGGGCAAGATGATCCTGCCAGTCATTTTTATCGTTTAGCGTGACGCAGAGCAGCATTACACCGTTCCGCACACAGGCGGAGACAAGGCAGCGGCCTGCTTCATCTGTAAAGCCCGTCTTGACACCGACAATGGTATCGTCCATTGTCAGCAGCTTATTGGAATTTTGCAGCCAGCGGAGATAGGGAGGATTGCCAAACTCGACCTGGGCGGTGGACTGCCGACAAATTGTTCGGAATGTCTCATTCTGCATGGCGGCTGCTGTCAGGAGTGCCATATCATAGGCGGTGGAATAGTGTTCCGGGTCGTGCAGACCAGAAGGAGTGACAAAGTGCGTGTCCTGCATCCCCAGCGCCGCTGCCTTTTCATTCATTTGATCCGCGAATGCGGCATAGCTTCCGGCGATCTCTACGGCTGCTGCCCCCGCCGCATCGTTGCCAGAGGGCAGGAGCATCCCATAGCACAGCGCACGTTTGGTGACGATGTCGCCCTCCACAAGCCCCATCGAAGAGCCTTCCACATGAATGGCATCGCTGTCCACCACAAAGGTGCGGTCGAGGTCGCCGCTTTCCAGACAAAGTAAGGTTGACATAATTTTGGTGGTGCTTGCCATAGGCAGGCGCTCCCGGGCGTTCTGTTCGAACAGCACTTCGCCCGTCACCGCCTCCATCAGAACACACGCCTTTGCCGATACGGAGACAGCTGCCCGAACCCGTAGAGCGTCCATACCCACCATTTGCCAGAGCAAACAGATGGCGAGCCAGCTTGCCATAGTCTTTTTCCACCAGTTTTTTTTCATGATACCGCCCTCCATTAGAGCGTGTTCCCATAAGAACCTGTTTCGCATCTCTCCGCACGCATCTTTTCGGTGGATTTTGAACGCAGTAAACGGGGAATTTTGCCGAAAAGGCGTGCGTACACGTTTATGGGAACGCGCTCTAGATATATGCTGCCCTGCCCCGTCCGGGACAGGCACTGCCTGTTGTGCGGGGGCTGGCTGATATACCATATGCAGCAGAAGGCGGAAATATCTCAGTTCCCTGTCGAAGTGGTTTCTGGGGCGTTTGTCTGCTTTTCAGATGTTTTGCCGTTTTTTTTCAGGATACTGCCAATGCGGTCGACCACTTCTGGCACGGAGCGAATGGCACTGGTGAGGACATCACCGCCCTCGTTCATCTGGAGCAGGCGTACTTCGTCATCTTGGATCACCAAAAAAGCCACCGGTTGGATGGAAACACCAGCACCTGCGCCGCCGCCGAACAGATCTTTGGGGTTCGCCTTTGCCGGTAAATCGGAGCCGCCCGAAGCAAAGCCATAGGATACCTTTGAAATCGGTACGATCGTCACGGAGTCGGAAATGACGATCGGGTCACCGATGATGGTCTGAACATCCACCATCTCCCGCATTTTTTCCATGGTGATCCCCAGGAGATCCTGAATGTGATGTTTTTCCTGCATATGCATTTTCCTCCTATTTCTGCCCTGCGGCATTCTTTGTGCAGCGCTGTCTTTCTTCTTTTAGGGATTGCTTTCGGTATTGTGCCACAGCGATGGCGAACACCAGGCTTCCAAGTGCCGCCAGACCTGCCAGCGGGGTGAAATATACCTTTCCCTGTACAATCCATTGCGCAGATGTTTTGCCGAAAGCGCACTGGACGCATACCTGTTCTATCTGCAATCGCATACAGCTTTGTAATAGCCCTAACGAAGTATGCACGAGTGCGTTGGCAGCTCCGTATGCGAGGGCACATTCCCTGGCATCGAACCGCCCCACCTGGACACCGATGATCAGATGCCGTACAGCAATGCCTTTCCATAGCCAGCGCAAGGGTTTGGGGAGCAGGGGCAGATAGTCTTTCAATAGCTGCCAGTACTGGTGCATTTTTCCCGCTGAATCGTCTGATTCAGATACAGCTTTTTTTGCCTTTTGGATACGTTTTTTCTTTCGGCGATGGATGTGTTTGGATAGAAAATTCCATAGGCATCGCCGTTTGTTGGAGAAAAGTGGAATGCCGAACCAAGACAATTTCCACATATACCGCTTGTCTGGATCGTGATAATCCACTGTTAGTACCAGCGGAACACACAGCAGCAGAATCAGCAGCACCAGCACCCCCAGTGCGATGCACCAGCCCATCATGCAGACATCGCCTCCCTCCGCTTACGGTGCCGTGGTTTCGGTCTTATCATCTGTCGTCGGCGTTTCATCTTCGGGAGACGGCGTTTGTAGCGTTGTTAGCGGCGGCAGGTCGTCTAGCGATGAAAGTCCGAAACAGCGTAGAAAATGGGTCGTCGTTCCATAGGCGATCGGTTTTCCTGGCACATCCAGTCGACCGACTTCCATCAGCAATTCCTTTTCCACAAGCGAATTGACCACGGAACTGCTGTCCACGCCTCGCACATGTTCCACAAAGCTTTTGCTCACAGGCTGGTTATACGCTACAATTGTTAACACTTCCATCGCAGCCACTGACAGCGGGACGGATTTTTTCGTCTCCATCGCCTGGCGAACCACTTTATCATAGGCGGGCAGTGTCATCATCTGCCAGCTGTCGCCCAGCGGCTGGATACAAATGGCTCGTTTTGCCTGTTCATATTCTGCCGCCAATGTCTCCAGCGCAGCCAGTGCCGCCTTTTCCGTAACTTGGCATGCCTGTGCAAGACGTGTGATAGACACGGGTTCTCCGCTGGCGAATAGGACGGCTTCTATCTCCCGTACCAGCAGGGCGTTGGTGTTGTCTTTCATTAGGATACCCCGTTTCTTTTTATGTATACCATGTTTCCCCAGCGGCACATACTTCTGTTGCGGGGGCAGTTTCTTCCATTTCTGTCTGCATAGGTTTCTGCCGCCGATTTTTGTGGGCGGTTTTTGTGTCCGTGCGGCGGTATAGGTAGGTTCCATCTTCACTGATGCCAATGCGTCCGGATTTCGTCAGTTCCAATACCGCTAGAAAAAGTGCCACTCGTGCGGAACGTTCCCGAATATCGGCATACAGTGCCCCCAGATATACATGTTCGGTATGATATACTTTTCGCATTAAATAGACAATTTTGGATAAGACGGATACGACTGGACGGCTGACTACCCGCTGCAATGGGTTTCGGATGGGCGTTGGATCGGGCAGCTTTTTCTGCCCCATTGCCTGCCATACCGCCACAAGCTGGGCGGCTTCATGTTGCTGATCATACGCCGTATCTACAGGGATTTTCATGGGGCTGCGGGTGTGGACACGCTCGCCTATATATTGCTGCCGCAGCAGCTGTGATGCCTGTTTGCAGAGCGCGTATTCAATCAATGCACCTTGTAGTTCCTGTTTTGCCTGATGTGCCGCCTCCGGGCGCGGCAAGAGGGCGGCTGTCTTAATATAAATCAGTCGTGCCGCCATTTCCAGAAATTCCCCAGCAAGTTCCAGATCCTGTTCCTGACACTGTGCCATATAGTCCAAGTATTGTTCCAAAAGTGTGGCAATGGGGATGTCATAGATGTTTAGTTTGTGTTTGGTAATCAGATGGAGGAGCAGCTCCATCGGTCCCTCAAAGACTTCTAACTGAAAAGAGAGTGATGGCATTTTACAGCACCATATTCATCAGCGTGCCGATCCACTGGGTTGCCCAAACAAAGAAATTCCAGATCCAAGTGGCAAGATAACTCAGCGGTATGCTGAGGATGCCGACCAGAATCAGTACCCACAATACAATTGAGAGAATTTGCTGGTGCTGCATGAACCACATCGAAGCGCGATAGGGCAAAAGCATCATCAGCACTTTTGAGCCGTCCAGCGGCGGAATGGGAATCAGGTTGAACAGGGCAAGGCTGATGTTGACCAGCGAAAAACCCTGTAAAAACAGCTGAATACCGCCTAAGAGTGTGTTGTTGTACATATAGTAAATGGGTACAACCACTTGCAGCAAGATAATGCCTACAAATGCTGCCAATAGATTGGAGAAAGGCCCTGCCAGCGAAGTCAGGACGATGCCGCTGCGGGGGTGTCGCATTCGGTTGGGATTGATAGGCACCGGCTTTGCCCAGCCAAATCCCGTCAGCAATAAGAGAATTGACCCGAAGGGATCCATGTGAGTGATGGGGTTAAGCGACAGTCTGCCTGATAATTCTGCGGTATCGTCACCGCATTTTTTTGCCACCCAGCCGTGTGCAAACTCATGCAGCGGCAGAATCAGAAGAATGATGACTACTCTTGCCAAAATGGTGTAACGGTCTAGGTTGAAAAAATTACTGAGTATGCCCATGGAATTGCTCCTTTTCAAATTCTCGTGTACCAAAAGCCAAACGTCCCTATGATGATGTGCTATACCCTTCATTATACAGGATTCTCCGGGAAAATGCAAGCCCCATCCTGTCAGATCACAAAACTTTCACTTCTGTACGGCTGATTTTGTCAACGCAAGATGATTTTTGCAGAATGTGGGTTCTTTTTTTATTTTGATAGTTCTAATTAATATAAATGGAAATCCATATGCACTGATTAAAAATATATGGTTTTTTTGATAATAAAAAAATATTCAAAAGATTCTAGTATAAGGTCTTGCAATTTTTAGGGGAATCTGATAAAATAGATATGTTAGTTTGCAGGCTTTTCTTCGGAAGTGGTCTGCCATGCCAACTCAGATAAGGAGGTGCGGTAGGATGGCTAAATGTGAAATTTGCGGAAAGGGTGTTACCTTCGGGATTAAGGTTTCTCACTCCCACAGACGCTCGAACAGAACATGGAAGCCGAACGTAAAGCGTGTAAAAGCGATCGTAAAGGGAACACCTTGTCATATGTACGTTTGCTCCAGATGCCTGCGCTCCGGCAAAGTAGAACGTGCATAAGAGACGCTGTGTAATGACAAATCGAATATGAAAATCAATCGGAAGGGCATATGGATGCATTTCCGATTTTTTCATTTTATATTTGTGATTGGCTGAAAAAGGACAAGCAGAGGCATAAAAAAAGAACGCATTATATTGCGTTCTCATACATGGAGGCGCCATCCAGATTTGAACTGGAGATCAGGGTGTTGCAGACCCTTGCCTTACCACTTGGCTATAGCGCCAATATTGGAGCGGATTACGAGGCTCGAACTCGCTACCTCCACCTTGGCAAGGTGGCGCTCTACCAGATGAGCTAAATCCGCAGTGGCGATCTGGATGGGATTCGAACCCACGACCTCTGCCGTGACAGGGCAGCGTTCTAACCAA
>CASDUD010000209.1 GCA_949283725.1 uncultured Ruminococcus sp. | reverse complement strand
TTTTTTGAAAATTTTATGGGAAGGCAGCGTCATATTGGAAAAGAGAAAGATATGGAGGGTACTATGACAAGGCATGAAATACGGGAATATGCATTTTTGTTGTTATATGAAGCATTGATTCGTTCGGAGGAAATCGAATCGATGGAGGCATTATATGCCGACACGGAGGAGATGTTGGAATTACCAGTGCCGGAAAAGGTAAAGCGGTACGTAGATGGAGCGATGACCCAAGCGGCGGAACTGGATGAGATCATTGCTACCTATAGCAAACGGCGAGCGCTGTGTCGTGTGCCTGCTATTAACCGTGCCATTTTGCGGCTGGCACTGTACGAATTGTGCCAGATGCCAGAGACACCGGTAAACGTTGTCGTCAGCGAAGCGGTGCAGCTGTCCCAGGCATATGCGTATCCGGAGGATACTGCTTTTATCAATGGCGTGCTGGGTGCCTATGTGCGTCAGAGGCAGACAGCGAAGAAGGAGACGGATACGGATGAAGCAAGTCCTAGGGATTGATACCAGCAACTATACCACCTCTGTTGCGCTGCTGTGTATGGAGACAGGGGAAATCCGTCAGGCAAAGCAGCTGCTGCCGGTAAAGCCGGGCGAGGCTGGGCTGCGGCAAAGTGATGCCGTGTTTCACCATACGAAACAGTTGCCAGTGTTGCTGGCATCCGTGGCGGAGGCAATTTCTCCCGAGGCGCTCTGTGCCATCGGCGTTTCCGCACGCCCCCGCAATGTAGAGGGTTCATATATGCCTTGCTTTCTGACAGGGCTTGGGACAGCACAGAGCTTGCACGCAGTGTGCCATGTGCCTGTCTATGAAACGTCTCATCAGGTGGGGCATATCTTAGCGGCACTCTATTCGGCCGGTCAGCTCTCGGCGGTACATCAGCCGTTTCTGGCGTTTCATATTAGCGGCGGCACGACCGACCTATTATACTGTGCACCGGATGCGGCGCAGCTGCTGCGCATCAAACAGGTGGGCGGTTCGCTCGATTTAAAAGCGGGGCAGGCAATCGATCGTGTGGGACTTTTGCTGGGCTTGCAGTTTCCCTGCGGCAAGGCATTAGAACAGCTGGCGTGCAAAAGCTATTATGCGGTGCCTGTGCGGCCAGTAGTTCGCGGAACAAGCTGCTGCCTGTCTGGATTGGAGAACCAGTGTCAGAAACTTATACAGCAGGGAACAGCCCCAGAAGATGTGGCGAAATATTGTCTGATGACCGTGGGTGAAACGCTCTGCGGTATGGCGCAAAATGCCAAAAAACAATACGGCGATCTGCCGATTTTATACGCTGGCGGCGTGATGTCGAACCAGTTGATCCGTCCGCTACTTCAGGCGACGGGGACAAGCTGGTTCGCTGCGCCGGACTATGCCTGCGATAATGCGGCAGGTGTGGCGATTTACGGTGCCTGGCGGAAAGAAGGGGATATCTTGTGGCGATCATAAGTGTGACGCAGCTGAACCGCTATGTTGGATTCAAGCTGAAAGAGGATCGGACGCTCCAAGGCGTTCTGGTGCGGGGAGAGATCTCGAACTTTACGAATCACTATCGTTCCGGGCATTGGTATTTTACGCTCCGGGATGCGGAGAGCAGCGTCAAAGCGGTGATGTTTCGCAGCCATGCCCAGCGACTTTCGTTTTTGCCGAAGGATGGCATGTGCGTTATTGCCGCAGCAGCGGCAGCGTTGTATGAGAGAGACGGCGCATTTCAGCTGTACGTTACCGACCTATTGGCAGATGGCGCTGGGGCACAGGCGCAGGCACTGGAACAACTGAAGAAAAAGCTCACTGCCATGGGCGTCTTTGATGATTCTGCGAAACGACCCTTGCCGCCGATGCCGAAAAAAATTGGGGTGGTTACTTCGGACACCGGGGCGGCACTACAGGATATCTGCAATGTAGTGGGGAGACGTTACCCCATTGGCCATCTGATGGTGTATCCAGCACTGGTACAGGGTGAGAACGCCCCTGCGTCCATTTGCCGTGCGATTGCTGCGGCACAGCGAGATGCCTGTGATGTGCTAATCGTTGGACGGGGTGGCGGTGCCTCGGAGGGCTTACAGGCGTTCAACACCGAACAGGTGGTGATGGCGGTCTATCACTGCACCATTCCCATTGTCTCTGCCGTGGGGCATGAGACAGACTGGACGCTCTGTGATGTGGCGGCGGATCTGCGTGCCCCAACGCCTTCTGCGGCGGCGGAACTGGCGGTGCCGGACGTGACACAGATGATACAGCAGATCGAAACATGGACTCGACGGATAGAGACTGCTATGGAACAGATAGTCGTGCGGAAGCAACAGGCACTGATACGTTTGCAGGATCGTCTGCGGCTCCAGTCACCTGCACATCGGCAGGAAATGGCGCAGCAGACACTGGATACGATGTATCTTCGTCTAGTAAAGAGTGGTAAGGCAATTTTGGAACGGTGCGAGACCCAACTGGCGCAGCAGGCTGCTCGGCTGGATATGCTCAGCCCCCTGAAGATTTTGGGGCGTGGGTACGCCCTTGTCTATCACGGAGAAACGCTCCTGCGGAATGCCGCACAGGTATACGCCGGGGATATGCTGCGCATTCGGTTGGCGGAAGGCGAATTGGCGGCCGTGGTATGCGATGAGGAAAATGGCAGAATCTATCGAAAAGATACCAGACAGACACGCAGAAAGGATGAAAGAACCTATGGCATTTGAAACACATATGCAGCAGTTGCGGGAACTGACGCAGAAACTGGAACAAGGAGATCTGCCGCTGGAAGAAGCGGTGTCACTGTATACACAGGGAATGCAGCTGGCGGCGGCGTGCCAGAAGGAACTGGAAACGGCGAAGCTGCAAATGACAACACAGCCGATACAGACATCGGTGCAGGAGGGGATGCCGGATGGACAAGCGCAATGAGGCCTATATGGCGGCACAGGTGGCCAAAATTGACCAGCAGTTGATGGCATTGATCCGGGTAACACCACGGACAAAACGGCAGGCACAGGTGATCGAGGCGATGCGATATTCGCTGGAAGCCGGCGGTAAGCGCATTCGGCCACTTCTTGTGTTGGAATTCTGTCGGATGTGCGGCGGGGAAGAAACGCAGGCGATGTCTGCGGCGTGCGCCCTCGAAATGGTGCATACATTTTCGCTCATCCACGATGATCTGCCGGAGATGGACAACGATGATTACCGCCGTGGCAGACCTGCCTGTCATAAGCAATTTGGCCACGCGGTGGCACTCCAGGCAGGTGATGCCCTCTTAACAGCGGCATTTGAAGTGGTGCTGCACGATCCGTTGCTGTCTCCGCAGACGCAGGTAGCATTATTGCGCATCTTGGCAGATGTGACAGGGGCAGCTGGGATGATTGGCGGCCAGATCATGGATATGGATTACGAGACAAGAAACGATGTCACGCTGGAAGCGTTAGAGGCGATGGTGTCTGCCAAGACAGGCGCGCTTATCCGAGGGGCTTGTATGATGGGCTGTACTGCTGCCCATGCGCCGGAAAGTACCATTGCCTTGGCGGGTCAGTACGGCGAAAAGTTGGGCATGGCGTTTCAAATTGTGGATGATATTTTGGATGTGACTAGTTCTTCCGATGTGCTGGGCAAGCCGGTGGGCAGCGATGCGGAAGAAGGAAAGACTACCTTTGTCACACGGATGGGATTGGAATCAGCACGGGCACAGGCAACGGTGTTGACACAGGCAGCGGAGAAAATTGTACAGCAATTTGCATCGCATGATTTCCTGTTGGAACTGACCCGGGAACTGCTTGTACGGGAAAAATAGGAACTTGTGCGCTTAGAGAAAGTGTCCCAAGTTTTGAAGACAGGTTCTTGGCTAATTTTTTCGGATAGAAAGCAGGGATCCGTAGACAGGATTTATGCCTAGCAAGGATCTCTCGCGTATGAACCGGGAAAATTTGCCACATGAAACAAAAATGGAACTATATGTCATATGCTGTATGCGTGTATGCATACAGATGCTTCTGAAATATGGCGGAAGATGACGGGAATAGATAAGGAGAGTGAGTACCGCATACTTTATGCGGGGGGGAATCATGGAGAAAAAGAAATATTCGGAAACGGGAAAGCACTTAGAAACGGGTGAATCCCTGCTGCGGCAGATGCACACGCCAGAGGATGTGAAGCGGCTGACGCAAGCCCAGTGTCTGATGCTTTGTAAGGAGATTCGAAGTCTCCTAATCAAGACAGTATCGGATACGGGCGGCCACCTGGCTTCCAATCTGGGTACAGTGGAGTTGACAGTGGCCATGCACCGTGTCTTTTCATCGCCAGAGGATAAGTTTATCTGGGATGTGGGACATCAGTGCTATACGCATAAATTGCTTACAGGACGACGGGCAAAGTTTTCGACGCTGCGGCAGGAAAACGGTATTTCGGGATTCCCGAAACCCAATGAGTCACCACACGATGCCTTTATTAGCGGTCACAGCAGTACAGCCATTTCGGTGGCGTGCGGCATGGCAGAGGGGATGCGCCTGAAGGGCGATACAGAACATTTTGCCGTGGCTGTCGTGGGCGATGGCGCCTTAACGGGCGGCTTGTCGTATGAGGGTATGAATAATGCCGGAAAGTCCGGCAATAACTTGATCGTCATTCTGAATGACAACGATATGTCGATTTCCCGCAATGTAGGCGGGCTGGCGAAATATTTGACCTCTATGCGCAGCAGTGAAGGCTATGTACGCACCAAAAAAGCGGTGGAACGGCGGCTGAATCGGACGGCAGTCATTGGCCCCTCCGTGGCGAAGGTCATCAAAAATTCTAAGAGTGTGGTGCGAGATGCTTTGTTACAATCTGCGACCATTTTTGAAGATCTCGGATTTGTCTACTTGGGACCGGTGGACGGCCATGATATTCCGGCATTGGAAGAAGTGCTGGCGGCTGCCAAACAATACCATCGACCGGTTCTTGTACACGTACACACGGTAAAAGGCAAGGGCTATTTCCCGGCGGAGGAAAATCCGGGTGAGTATCATGGCGTTTCAAAATTTGACATTGAAACGGGCAACCCAGAAGTATCTGGAAAGGACTCTTATTCGGACGTGTTCGGTCAAGAACTGGTGCGGCTTGCCAAGCAGGACGCTCGAATCTGTGCGGTTACAGCCGCCATGGAACATGGCACCGGACTGCACTATTTTGCGAAGCAGTTTCCGGAACGATATTATGATGTGGGCATTGCCGAGCAACACGCTGTCACATTTTCAGCGGGGCTCGCCGCCACGGGATATATTCCAGTGTTTGCAGTGTATTCCTCCTTTTTACAGCGTGCCTATGACCAGCTGATGCACGATGTGGCGATTGGCAAACTGCATGTAGTGCTGGGCATTGACCGGGCTGGTGTAGTGGGCGAGGACGGAGAGACACACCATGGTCTGTATGATGTTTCCTATCTCAGCTCGGTGCCGGGGGCAGTGATTTATGCACCATCCTGCTATGATGAACTGCGTCTCTGCCTGCGTCGCGCATTGTATCGAGACAAAGGACTGGCTTGTGTGCGTTATCCCCGCGGTGCCGATCAAACGGCATTCGACAAGACAGCACTTAATACGGAATATACCCATGTATCGGGGCGCAGAACGGATGTGCTGTATATTGCCTATGGACGGGTCTATGACGCGCTGTACCGTGCGAGTCTTGCGGCGGCGGAAGCGGGGATGCCCTGCGATTTATTGAAGCTGACTCGTATTTTTCCACTGGACAAAAGTACTGTACAGCTTGCCATGTCCTATCGGAAGGTGGTCTTTCTGGAAGAGGCGTACTATTATGGCGGCATTTCGCAGATGTTTGGAGATCTGCTGCTGGAATCCGGTTTTTCGGGCAGCTATCGCCGTGTGGCACCGAAAGCATATCTGGCGCAGGCGTCGATTGCCGCTCAGCTGGACAAGATGGGGCTTTCTAAGACCGCCATCTACCGAGATATCCAGCGCACCTATCAGCAGGAGGCGTTGTGAGTATGCCCAGATTGGATATGGCTGTGGTACAGCAAGGGTTTGCGCCAAGCCGCCAGCGGGCAAAGGGGCTGATTCAGCGAGGACAGATCGCCGTGAACGGCAAAATATGCACCAAGCCTGCTTATACAGTGGCGGCAGAAGATGTGGTGACACTGGAAGGAACGGATATTCCCTATGTGGGACGAGGCGGATTGAAACTGGAACACGCATTGGTATGCGCCAAAATTTCTCTAGTAGGAAGTATCTGTATGGATATTGGTGCTTCTACGGGTGGCTTTACCGACTGTATGTTACAGCATGGAGCCAAAAAGGTCTATGCCATTGACGTGGGACATGACCAGTTGGCCCCCGTTCTACGGGAAGATCCACGCGTGGTCAGCTGGGAGGGGATGGACATTCGTCAGGTTACGCCGTCCCAGCTGCAAGAGCCTATCGACTTTTTTTCCATGGATGTATCCTTTATCTCCCTGCGCCATGTACTGCCGTCGGTGGTGAAACTGCTCCAGTCGGGTGCAGCGGGTGCTGTGCTGATCAAGCCGCAGTTTGAAGTGGGCAGAGAACACGTGGGAAAAAACGGACTGGTGACCGACCCGAAAGCGCACCGTCAGGTATTGCAGCAGATCTTGCAGCTGTTTCAAACATTGGATCTGTCGCTGCGGCTGCTGACGCCTTCGCCCATCCAGGGCGGCTCCGGAAATGTGGAATATCTGGCAGTGGTGGAAAAAGGTGGTGTGCCATCAGAGCTGCCCGATTTTCCAGCAGTTGTGGCAGCGGCGATGGCGCAGAGAAAGAAGGAGAAAACCATATGAATGTGGTAGTGTTTCATCATTTGCAGCGAGGCTGTGCGGCAGAGGTGGCGCAAAAGGTGTGCCGGGCACTGTGTCGAAATGGGATGACGGTATGGGCAGATCCAGCGAGCCGCCCCATTTTACAGTCCATGTCGTTTGTGCAGTACGCACCTTTTCTGGAAGCTGTGCAGACGGCGGATGTAGCGATTGCCATCGGCGGCGATGGAACCATCCTGCACTGCGCACGTCATGTGGTGGGCACCCCTGCTAAGCTGCTCGGCATCAATACGGGAAGGCTGGGATTTTTGGCGTCAATGGAGCCGGATCAGATTGGTGAGGTGGCACGTCTGCAAACGGGCGATTTTCGGGTGTCTAAGCGGATGCTGCTGGAAGGCAGGCTGTTGGATGAAAAGGGTGTCTGCAAACAGACACTGCTGGCACTGAATGACATCGTGATTTCCAGAAACTATTCTCGGGTGGCAGAGTTTACGGTCTCCCGGAATCACGTGGTTCTTGGGGAATATCGTGCCGATGGTGTGATTTTCAGTACGCCGACCGGTTCGACAGCCTACGCACTTTCAGCGGGCGGGCCCATCATCGAGCCGGAATTTTCCTGTATTGAGATGACAGTTATCTGCCCGCACTCACTCTCGGCACGGCCGATTTTGTTTTCTCCGCACAGCCAGCTGCAAATAGGCTGTCATGTGCGGGAAGATCACGATGTATATTTTTGTGTGGATGGCGAAAAGCCAGCGTTATTTCCGGCAGGACATACGCTGCATATCTCTGGTTCCGAACAGACGCTGGATATTCTGGATCTAAGCGGCAATACCTTCTTTGACTCGCTGAGCCGCAAGTTGATGCAGTCCTTGAAAGACGGCAGATTGTGAGGAAAGCCATGAAGAGAGAACGACATAGTGCCATTCTGGCACTCATTGAAAAAGAGGAGATCCCAACGCAGGAGGTGCTGCGCCAGCGTATGGCGGAACAGGGGTTCGATGTGACCCAGGCTACGCTTTCGAGAGATATCCGGGAATTGAAACTTACCAAAGTGCATCGCGGCAGTAGCCATCGGACGTGCTATGCTCCCCCTGCACCCGCAGAACCCGCAGGAGGAAGCTTTTGGCATACAGCGGCATTGCGTACTGATTTTTCCGGAAATATTGCCGTGATCCACTGCCAGACTGGGACGGCACAGGCGGTGGCCGCTTCGCTGGATGCGCTGCACCATGAACACGTGGTGGGCACCATTGCCGGCGATGATACCATTTTTGTACTGCTACGGACGGAGAAACAAGCAAGGCAGTTTGCCGAAAACTTTGCAAAATATCGGGAAACAGGAGGGGTTTGATGCTTGCAGAATTGGAAATTGAAAATCTGGCGGTGATTGCCCATGCCAATATCCCATTTTCTCCGCATTTCAATGTGTTTACGGGGGAGACGGGCGCAGGCAAATCTATCCTGATCCACGGCATTCATGCGGTACTGGGACAGCGGGTAACACGAGATATTGTGCGCACGGGCTGTAAAAAGGCGGTGGTGACGGCACGGTTCACCCAGCTGGATGCAGCGGTCTGCGCACGATTGGATGCTCTTTCCATTGACCATGCAGATGATGAACTTCTGCTGACCCGAGAGATTGCCGCAGATGGGGGAAGTACCGCACGGGTGAACGGACACCTCACCACGGTTTCTGTGCTGCGGGAAATCGGGGAAGTGCTTATCAATATTCACGGGCAGCACGACAACCAGATTCTGCTGGCACCGGAACGCCATCTGGAAATTCTGGATGCTTTTGGCGGGGATGATCACTATCTTCTGGCCTATCAAACGGCCTTTCGGGCGTTGCAAAAAACGGCAAAGCAGCTCAGTCAGCGTATGCGCCTGGCGCAGGAAAAAGCGCACCGCCGTCAGCAGCTCCAGACGCTAGTGGAGGAAGTGGATGCACTGGGGCTGGAAGTCGGCGAGGAGGATGCACTGGAAGAGGAACTGCGCCTGTTGGAACACGCTGAGTCGATTGCGCTGGCTCTCGATCGGGTGTCGGAAGCACTGGACGGAGCAGACAATGCCTCTTCGGCGGTATGCATGGCAGATGTGGCGGCAGAGGCACTGCAGCCCTATACAGAATTGCAAAGTGGTTTTGCTGTCCTGGCGGAGCGCTTGACAGCAGCGGGCATTGAATTGGCGGACATCGCCGGAGAATGCCGCCGCCTGCGTGATCAGATGGATCTGGATCCCATGCGGTATGCCCAGGTGCAGCAGCGGATGCAGGCAATTCGCCGTATGTGCCGTGTGTATCAGTGTACCGGAGATGAGTTGGTGGAACAGCGCGTTCGTGCGGGTGAGGAACTGGCGCAGATGGACTCAGCCACAGAGGAGATTCAGACGCTGCGTGCCGAAAAGGCAAAGCTGCTGGAACAGGTGTCCGAACAGGCCAAGGCATTGTCTGCGTATCGACAGCAAACGCTTGAAAAATTCATTCAAGCGGTGACGCAGCAGCTGACGTTTTTGAATATGCCGCAGGTGGTGCTGGTGGGCAGACATACGACCGGTAAGCTGACCATCCATGGGATGGACAGCCTGGAATTTCTCATCTCTGCCAACCAGGGTGAAGCACCCCGACCGCTGGCAAAAATTGCATCAGGCGGTGAACTGTCCCGGATTATGCTGGCACTCAAGTGCGTCATTGCCGATCGAGACAGCATTCCTACGAT
>CASDUD010000208.1 GCA_949283725.1 uncultured Ruminococcus sp. | reverse complement strand
GGCAATAACATCGGCTGGGGACAGCCTCTAGAGGCAGAAGATCTCCAGGACGGGGGCTACAGTTGGATTCGAAACAAGGCCATTCACTGGGCGGGGGCTATCGTGCTAGATCCCAGAAACAGCGACCGGCTCTTTGTAACTTCTGGTAACGGTGTCTTTGCCTGTGACAATACATGGGACGAAACCCCTGCCTTCTATTTCCATCCAGACGGCATCGAAGAAGTTGTGGCACTGGATATGACCAGTGTACCCGGTGGTTCGGTGTACTCGGCGATCGGAGATTATGATGGCTTTGAACACTTTGATACCAACGTTCCCGGCAACCAGTATCAGCCGAACATGGGGTCGACTTGTGCCATTGCCTATTGCCCCCAGAATCCGGATGTGATGATGCGAATCGCCCAGAATCAGAACGATGTTGCCCCCGGTTTCTACACCCTGGATGGCGGCGAAACATGGACGGAAATGGCGAACTCGCCCGGCGGCTATGGCGCAATCACCCAGTTGGAGGACGGCAACTATCGTTTCTTTAAGAGCGAAGGGTCAAGCAACCAAAGCACCGCTGTCTCCTACTCCGATGACTATGGTCAAACTTGGACAACTATCAGCGGCATTGCTTCGGCATACGGCTCGAAACCCACCTATATGCTGGTAGAACCAGATCACCCCAATATCGTCTACGCGTATGTCACCTATTATAATTCCTCGTGGAGCTATTCCAAGCCAGCAGCGGAATTCTCGGATGCACACTATACGCTCTATGTCAGCACCGACTACGGCCAGACCTTCACTGGTACGGATGTCGCTATGTACGACCAGTGCGACAGTGCTGGCAGAATCGCTTATCTGAGCGAGGGCACGCTGGCACTGGCGGCGGGCTGGTACGGTGCCTATATTGCCACCGATTATGGTCAGACTATCACGAAACTAGATAACGTTTATTATTGTAAGACCATGGGCTATGGCGCACCAGAGCACGAAGGCGACCCAAATACGCTTTATATGTACGGCCAGCCGGATGCGGCTGACCTAGAAGGCGTCTATCGCTCCACCGACAGCGGCGAAAGCTGGGTACTCATCAACCAGAGCCATCTGTATGGCGGCACCGGCAACGGCAACTTCCTCGTGGGTGATATGAATACCTTTGGAACAGTATATATGTCCACAGTCGGCTGCGGCATTGTACAAGGACAGCTATCCGGCAGCAGCACGCTTCCGGGCACAACTACCTCGACACCTGCCACCACAACCACGACTACTTCCACGACCGCCAGCACTACTGTATCATCTGCTGTATCAACCGACCTTATACCGGAGACAACCGCATCGGAAAGCACCTCCGCGGTTACTTCCACCAGCAGCGATACCACACTGACCGCTTTCTATGGGGATGTCAACTGTGATGGCCGGATTGATATCACGGATGCTGTACATCTGAATCGGGCACTGGCAAACGTTGTAACGCTGAATGCCCAAGCCACACTCAATGCGGACTGTATGCATGATGGGCTCTTAAGTGCCAGCGACTCTGTGGAACTGCTGCGATTCCTGGTAGGCCTTATCAACGCCCTGCCGGTAGAAGAAGCGGTATAAGCATTACGACAAAAATGCTGATATACGGATAGCAAATCTTTTCTGACGGTTTTTTACCAAGCGAAACGGCTGTACCCTTTCCGGTGCAGCCGTTCTTGTATTATGGGTTCTGACTTTTACCCCCTGTTAGCGCCCATAGACGGGCGTGCTCACTGCACATATAAGCTTTCTTAGCGCCTGTTTCGTATCTTGGCGTGCGTAGATTTTCGAGGACATCGCCGCTGGTTTCCAGGCAAAAACCCACAGGCATGCTTTCACCGGGCAAGGATTTTTCATGCAGAAACCAGTAAAATGCACCGAAAAGATGCGTGCGAAGAGATGCGAAACAGGCGCTTACACTATCTGGACAGTGACACTAGATTTGGACAATCAAACGGAGCCCATCCCCCAGAGGGAACAGGCTCCGTCTTTTGTTTTTGTATTGTTGAATCACAGGATGACTGCACAACGCAGTCGAATTATTCCGCACTCGGCAGACTTGAAATTATAGAAACCAAGAAACGCAACAGCACACTGCTGTCAGACGAGCTGAGGTAGCCGTCTGCATTACAGTCACCGTTTCTTGTCGCCTGCTCATTCAAGATGACTACGCCCGCCAGAGCCCGATTCAAATGCACCGCATCCGTGATATCAATCCGGCCGTCGCAATTGACATCGCCATAAAAGACATCCTGAATGTCTCCGCCGGAGACCGATGTTGTAACGGTCGTAGTAGTCTCCGCAGGGGTAGATTCCGTAGTCATTTCCGTTGTCTCCAGAGAAGTTGTCGTCTCAGAAGTTTCCAACACCGTCTGCGTGGTTGTCTCCGTCGTCGTAGCGGTTTCCGGGGCTGTGGTAGTGGTTTCTACCGGTTCCGTGGTAACAGACGGCACATCGCCCGGTGTGGTGCCGTCCGGCTCTACGCCCCAAATCAGCGTATCGCCGTCATACATCGTGATCTTATCGGTGATAATCATGGCATCCTCGCCGCCCTGCACCAGACCTTCGTAGGAATAGTCATTCGTCGGATCCCACACGCCCTGGATATTATCCGGGATGGAGATTCGGAACTGGCACTCGCTGCGGTGTTCCGACTGACCCGTCGGCATGACTACGCTACCATCCGCAAAGGACAACTTTACATAGTAAATATTGCCTTCATACTGAATGGGGTCTGAGATCGAAATCGCACCTTTATCGGATGAATGCTGGTCATAGCCCACGCGAACAGATACATCCTCGATGGACATCCCGGCATCTACCAGTTCACTGATGTCAAAATAATAATTGTACGAAAGATCCGTGATAACTCTTGCCGGCCATGCAGTATGGTTTAGAGCATAAACTTTCAGTTCTGTATAGCTGGATGCCGACTGGTTGATAGAAGCGGAGATGGAGAACTCATCCCACTTCGGAGTCTCCGTCGGCGGGAAATCCGGGTCGGACGTACCGCCGTACTTTTCTACCATCGCGCACAGTGCCGCCGTGAAGCCTGCGTTATAATCAATGGCCACCTCGGTGTACTGATAATCGCTGATCTTATCGGAATAGCCATCATTCTGATCCGGGCCGCCAACGAGTGCACCATAGAGAATGTGTGCATGGGGCTTGGCATCGTCACCCTCCGTCTGACCAATATTCGACCACTTGTCGTTCCAGGCACCGCTGGAGGTTCGGTGGTGCCACGCCTGGGGATAATTGTCACCCATGCCCACCACATAGCTCCGGCCGGCGGAGTTGTTACCGAAGGCATAATTCATGACGTTGTCAGCAAAGTCGATATACTTGGTGCTATAAGTGGCATCATCGGCGAACAGCTCATCCACCGCCACATAGGCTAGGAAAGCGGTCGTTGTTGCGTGCCGCAAACTACCCCAGTTCGTCAGCCACGGCAGTCCATCCGGCGTATAAGTGATCTGCTTGCCGCCATAGCCGGTGGTCCAATATTCGAGATGCTTCTGGAACTGAGTTTTCCATGTGGCATCGCCGGTATTAATGGCATAGAGTAACACGCCGCCCTGCATGACATCATCCCAGCAGTGTCCCCACGTATATTTCAGTTCAGTCGACTGGCTCTCTTTGTCCAGATTGGGGATATAATCCGTCTCGCACAGATCCAGATATTTCTGGTCGCCGGTTGCCATATACAGCCAATTGGCCGCATAGAACAGATCATCATAGAAGGTAGACGGCTTATAATACGAATGCTCTGCCGTATCGTCGCCGATGGAGCGATTGGCATCGGCACGCTCAAAGCAAGCAATCGCGTGTTCCAGATATTCTGCCGCCTTTTCTGGCTGGGTATCCTGAAAATTCAAATAGCCGGTGCAGAGTGCCGCTGCCATCTGCGCCTCAATACAGCTGTCATTGCAGGTATAATAGGGGCGTTCCGTCTCGCCGGTCATCAGCTCGAACTTCTGCATATACACTTCTGCCGACCCCCACCAGACGTGGTCAAACGAGCCGTCGCCGATCATATACACAATCTCATCGCCCAGGTCACAGCCTACCAGATAATCAAGGGCAAATTGCAGGTTGTTCTCATACAGCGTGCGCTGGCCGACCGCATCCACACCGTCCCCGTATGACAGCAATCCCCAACCGAGCATCGTGGCGGCATAGGCGTTGGTGAGGGTGAACTTCAGATGGTCACCAGCGTCGAACCAGCCGCCCGGCACAAAGTCATTTGTCATACAGTCGTCCCGCCAAGAGACTTCATTCCACTCCGGCAGTTCTCCACACTGCTGCACTTCATAGAAGAACATCGACTTTTGAAGTGCCTCACCATAGTTATACGCTGTGTTGGGTTCCGCCTCTGCGGTGGCCGCCGGCAGGGCAGTGAGCGTACCTGTCACGCCTACCACAACAGCTGCCATGGCAGCAATCCATTTTTTCATCTTACAAATCCTTCCTTTCACTCGTCTCTTGCCGAAATCTGCTACAGGTACATTCTGCGTTGCGTTTCGACAAGTCATCTTTACCAATCTTCTATATGCTTATTCTATCATGTTTTTCCACAAAAGTCAAGGCAATTGGGCAATGTGACATCTCGACCATTATGGAAAAAATGGACGCCACGCAAAAGACATCTATTGGAGCAAGTTATGCATTCCTGTCCAAATGTTGTCGAAAGAACGATTGCATTGTCGAAAAAAATGTGCTATAATGGTCAGGATAGCAGCAGCTGGCGTTTTTCATATGCTGTGTTCTGCCGAACATAGCCCCAATACCATAATACGTCGTACACATTCTTCCCTATCAGGGCATATTCTCCATTTCTGCCGCACGGATGTTCGATCGTGTCATTCACCCTACATGGGTGCCGATCCGACAACCAATTTCGTGAAACTTCTACAGCGGCACTATGCTATGATATCCTATGAAAGGAGCCATATACGCGATGCAAATCCTACATACCATCCCCCGGGCAGACGGCTTTCGAATGCCGGCGGAATTTGACCGCCACGAAGGCTGCCTAATGATCTGGCCGAGCCGGGGCGACTCTTGGCGCAATGGTGCCTGGGCAGCTCGCAGAGCGTTTGTCGAAGTCGCTTGTGCCATTGCCCAATCCGAAGCCGTCACCATGCTGGTGGAGGCAGATCAATACGAAACCGCCCGTGCCATGCTTCCGCCTGCTGTGCGCCTCGTGGAAATGGCCACCGATGATGCCTGGGCGAGAGATGTCTGCCCCACGTTTGTACGCAATGACCAGGGCTTGCTCCGGGGCATCGACTGGGGCTTTAACGCCTGGGGCGGTCTAGTGGACGGGCTGTATTTTCCCTGGGACAAGGACAACCATGTCGCCCGCAAGGTCTGCGACCTGTACCGCACAGACTGCTATGACTTCCGAGACTTTATCCTGGAAGGCGGCAGCATCCACAGCGATGGAGAAGGTACGATCCTCACCACCGAGAACTGCCTTTGCAGCAAAGGACGCAACCCGCATCTCACACGGGAGGAGATCACCCAAAAGCTCTGTGAGGCCCTTGGCGCCGAAAAAGTCCTGTGGCTGCCGCGGGGCATCTATGGGGATGAGACAAACGAACATGTAGATAACATCTGTGCGTTCACCGCCCCCGGTGCTGTGGTGCTGGCGTGGACGGATGATCCGGATGACCCGCAGTATGCACTCTCTCAGGCGTGCGAGACCTATCTCGCCGCTCAGACAGACGCCAGCGGCAGACGCATACAAGTCACCCGGCTGCCCATCCCCCAAACACCGGTACGCATCACAGAAGCAGAATGCGAAGGACTGGACTACTGGGACGGCGTACCAACACGTACACCGGGCGAACGGCTGGCTGCTTCGTACGTAAACTTCTACATCGCCAACCACGCCGTACTCGTCCCCCAATTCGATGACCCTATGGATGATGTAGCCTGTGATATCCTCGCAAAGGCGTTCCCCACCCGTACCATCATCCCCATCGCCGCCCGGGAGATCCTGCTCGGCGGCGGCAACATCCACTGCATCACCCAACAAATTCCCCAACACGAAAGGAGCCGCTGTTATGCGTAATGTCACTGTTGCCGCCATCCAAATGGCTTGCAGCCCAGAAGCGGCAGAGAACCGCCGAACCGCCGAAAAAATGGTGCGAGAGGCAGCCGCAGCCGGTGCCCAGATCATCCTGCTGCCCGAATTATTCGAAACGCCTTATTTCTGCCAGGAACGACGTTATGCCGCCTATGCGCTGGCAACCACACCGGCAGAAAATCCCGCTATCATCCAGCTGCGCCAAGTAGCGGAAGAACTGCATGTGGTGCTGCCTGTCAGCTTTTATGAAAAGGCTGGCACGGTTCTGTATAACTCCATCGCCATACTCGATGCCGACGGCAGTTTTCTCGGCGTTTACCGTAAGACCCATATCCCCGACGACCACTTCTATCAAGAGAAGTTCTATTTCACCCCCGGTGATACGGGCTTTCGGGTATGGCAAACCCGCTATGCTACGATTGGTGTAGGCATCTGCTGGGATCAGTGGTTTCCAGAGGCGGCACGTTGTATGGCGCTGATGGGCGCAGAAATGCTATTGTATCCCACCGCCATCGGCTCTGAACCGATTTTAGAGGTGGACAGCGCACCGCACTGGCAGCGGTGTATGCAAGGACACGCCGCCGCCAATCTGATGCCAGTCATCGCTGCCAACCGTATTGGTACCGAGTGCATCCATCCCGACGAGGAGAACCAGCACCAGTCCTCTGCCCTCTCCTTCTATGGCACCTCTTTTCTCACCGATGGCACCGGCGCTATCTGCCAGCAGCTTTCGCGGGACAAGCCCGGCATTGCCATTCATACGTATGATCTAGACGAACTGGCAGATATGCGCATGAGTTGGGGCGTATTTCGCGATAGACGCCCCGAGATGTACCAGTCCCTCAGCCAGCCTGCACCCATCGCTTTCCCAAAATCATACTTTTGACACCATTCTGTCACCATTTCCCCACCTGCTTGCGCCGACGGCAATGCCGGAAGAAGCATGGCTTTTGCATTTTTTCCATTTATGTGATTTCTAGAAAATTTTGGCGCCTTATATTGTGCAAAAAAGGGGCAAATTTCGACAGAAATTTGTGCATTTATCCGAAAAATCGACATTTTTTGGGGAATCACTTTTGTTTCGCATTGACACAAATGCGCAACTTCGTTATAATGAAAAGGAATTCATGACAAATCAGTGACAAATTTAGGCGGGTCGGTGTCTCTTGAAAACTGCCGATTTTGCCTTGCTGCACTTATGTAATATCCAGCAGTGGATGAACGGACAGGCTTTTCTGGTATCCATTCACTGCATGAAAGGACGTGAGAACATGGCGTTTCGAAGAACGCATAAAATCCTGGCAGCTACAGCGAGCAGTTTCCTGACAGTTCTGCTGGCAGGTACGATTTCTGTAGCAGCAGAGGCGGCAGAAAGCGCTGAAGTCCCCACAGAAGTACTTTCCGCAGCGGCAGATACCTCGGAAGCAGCTGCCGTACAGGAAGATATCCTAAATCGATTCGTGGTAACAGACGATGGGAACCGTGTTCTGACCGGAAGCGTACCCACGAGTCAGATTAACCAGGCTGGATGGTATGTATCCAATGATGATATTCTCTACTATTACTATTCAGATGGCATCTTTGCTCAAAATGAAACCACGCTGGCAGATGGGTTTACCTATCTATTTGCCGCAGATGGAGCATTGAAAACGGGCTGGCAAACGGTACAGGATAAACGATTCTATTACAATGCGGAGATCGGAAAACCCATTTTTGGTTGGTTCAACTATCACGAAGCGTTATACAATATCGATGAATCGGCGGGAAAGCTGACAGGCGTACAGGAGATTAACGGGATTCCGTACACTTTTGATGCATATGGCTGTGTACAGACGGGAATGATTTCCTATGCGGATGGTTCACTGTACTTATACGACGAAACGGCTACACCCATCACCGGCTGGGTAACAGAAGAGGCTGGCACATACTACTTTTCCGAAACAGAGGGGGCTGTATCTGGCTTTCAAACGCTGGATGGCCAGTTGTACTATTTCTCCGAGGACAAGCTGTTGCAAAACAACGGCTGGCTCCAAACGGATGTCGGCATGATATATGCCCATGCGGACGGTACACTGGCAACAGGCTTTGTCACCCTCGATGGCAGTACCTACTACTTCGATGCAAACGGCATTTTGCAGACCGGACTTTTTGCCACGGCGGAAGGTGCTTTCTACTACGCGAACACCAATGGCGTATTGCAGACGGGCACACAGAGCATCGATGGAACTATTTACTATTTTGCCCCAGACACCTATCAGCGTGTCACCGGCTGGCAGACCATTGGCGGCAGTCTCTATTACTTCCTGCCGGAAACAGGGGCTATGCAGCTTGGCTGGTACACAGGCACGGAAGGCACGTATTACCTCACCCAAAGCGGTGCCGCCAGCGGTTTCCAGACCATTGACGGAAACATATACTACTTCCAACCGGACACCCACCTGATGCGAACGGGGATCCAGACGATCAATGGAAAGATGTACTACTTTCAGGATCCATCCGGACAGATGTTTTCTGGTTGGCTGGATGACGGCACCAACCGATACTATTTCGCCAAGGATGGCAGTGCCGCCAGTGGGCTGACCAAGATCGACAGCGACACCTATTACTTCCACCCCACCACACACGCCATGCAGACAGGAAGTATCACTCTCTCTGGTGTCACCTATATCTTCGATACAACAACAGGCAAACTGATAGAAGAACAGAGCACCACCATCCAGTTGGATGTACCAGACTACAAGCAATTTGATGCGCAGTGGAGCAACACTAAAATTACCTATTCTACCATCGGAAAAGTCGGCTGTCTGACCACCGCCTTGGCGATGAAGTACTCCTATGAAACAGGCACTGAGACAACGCCGGATAAAATGATCTCCAAATTACAATACAGCGGAGACAACCTCCTGTGGAGTTCCTGCACCAATCTCGGCTATACCGTGGAGGATGCCAGCGGCTCCCTCTCTCAATCCACTCTGCAAGGGATCTATAACCACCTGTGTAAAGGAACGCCCTTGATCTTGGGCGCAAAGACCAACAGTGGTGGACAGCACTATGTGATTGTCACCGGCTATGTTGGCTCCTCGACCACCAGTTTTTCGCTGGACGACTTTCTCATCAGCGACCCCGGTTCCAGCAAGCGTTCGAAGCTGAGCGAATTCATCGCACTCTATCCAAATATGTATAAAATTATCTATTGATATCTAAGCATAAAACTTTGTACAACTGCATGGGTGCATTTTTGTAGAAAATTTTACGCTGCCGTCGTCAATGGGGCGACGAGCAAATGGCTTCAGCGTGATACAACATTTTTTCTAAAACAACTTTATATCTAACATCGTTCCTCGCGGCAATTTTGCTGGCGAGGATTTTTATTACCTAAACGCCGAATTTTTTCCATAATTAAGGACTATTTTGTCTATTTTTCCGGTGGACAAGCCATGCTATTTATGATACAATGGAAAAAGGGATTTTTCGCCAGCGGTTTACCCAATGGCGGGCAATGAAAAAATGCAAGGAGATTGGAAGTTTTATGGAAATCATTCGACAGAAAAAGCCAAAAAAGGTGCGGTTTCTGCCAATTGCAGGCGGCTGTGTCGGCGCGCTGCTACTAGCGGGTGTTACGTGCTGTATCTGGCTCTGGCACAACAGTGAGGCGCAAAAAATTGCCAAACCGGCGCACACACCGGCGGACAGTATCCCTGTCGAAAAGGCTGGACAGACGGAAGACGCCGTATCAGAAACGACTGATGCGGCAATCGACTTTACGCTATGCTTTGCAGGGGATATCTCCGTGGCAGATGACGCCCGCACCACCAACTATTGGATCGAACAAAATCGAGACATCACGAAATGTATTGCCCCCTATTTGGTCGATACCATGCGTCAAGCAGACATTTGCTTTGTAAACAACGAATTCCAGTATTCCAACCGTGGCACCGCCCTACCGGGAAAGCCCTACACCTTCCGAGCTGACCCGAAAAACGTCTCCGTCATGCAGGATCTGGGTGTGGACATTGTCTCTCTCGCCAATAACCATGCTTATGACTTTGGGGCGGATGCTCTACTGGATACGCTGGACACACTCGATCAGGCAGATATTCCCTACGTTGGGGTGGGCAGAGACCTGGAAGAAGCTTCCGCCATCTATTACTACGAACTGGACGGATTTACAGTAGCGTTTCTCTCCGG
>CASDUD010000207.1 GCA_949283725.1 uncultured Ruminococcus sp. | reverse complement strand
CTCGCATTCGTGCTACTGTTTCCTCGACGATGTATGATATGAGCCGTGTCAATGCCAAGGGCTACTTTGATGCAGCAGATCGTGCGGATGCACGGTATGCCACACGTCAGGCACTCTGCGCCCAGCGAACAAAGGACTATCAGGCAGGCAGTTATGCCTTGGCCGGCGGCGTGGTCGACCCGCTGCCAGAGGATGCGCCATTCTTTGTAAAGGACTACTACGCCTACTATAAAACGCCTCGGGGTTATCATGCACGTTCACTAAACTCCAACAGTGGCTGGAATGTGACAGGATGTATGTCCTTTATGAATCAGCCGCTGCTCTGCTATGCCGATGAGATCCGCAGTGCGGTATTTGTCATTCATGGAGAAAAAGCACACTCCTGTTATTTCAGCAAGGATGCCTTCGCCAAATTGCAAGGGAATAACAAGCATCTTCTGCTTATCCCAAATGCTGTGCATACCGACCTGTATGATCAGATGGACATCATTCCATTTGACAAAATAGAAGCTTTCTATCGGCGGTATCTGGAAGTATGACCATGCGCAGAAGTGATCGAGAGATTACAGATTTTTCCCAGCTGGTACAGGTGATGGAACAGTGCGATGTATGCCGCCTGGCACTACATGATACGCCATATCCATACATCTTGCCCTTGAACTTTGGAATGGTGACAGCAGGCCAGCAAGTGACGCTGTATTTCCATGGGGCAAAAACAGGACAAAAATATACGCTTATAGAAAAAGATCCCCATGTCAGCTTTGAAATGGACTGCCATCACCAGCTGGTGACCGATCGGGCGGCGTGCAAGTGTGCGATGGCATATGAGAGCGTCATTGGGCAAGGGGTTGTCCAGTCTGTGATGGGAGAGGAGAAACTTGTCGGGTTGACCGCACTGATGCGGCACTATCATACCGAAGCGAACTTTTGCTTTTTGCCCGAAGTGGTGGCACATACACGGGTGTTCAAACTGGTGGTACATACGATGACAGGAAAACGGAGGCGTGTAAATTGATCCCGGAAAATTCCCAGCGTACAGCACTTCTGCAATATGCACAGATACAATTTGGCACCGATCCGGAATATCCTTGGCAAAATGATTCCGACAGTGCTGTTTTGCGGCAGATTGGGAACGGCAAGTGGTACGGCCTGTTTCTAGTGGTGCCTTATCATCGATTGGGCATAAACCAGACGGGCAGTACAGATCTGTTGAATGTGAAATGTGACCCGTTGGCGATAGGCTCACTGATGCAAAAGCCGGGCTGTCTGCCGGCGTATCACATGAATAAGCGGCATTGGCTTTCCCTATTGCTGGATGGAACGTTGCCGCTGACTGAATTGCAGTTTTTTCTGGCGGAGAGTTTTCAGCGCACGGCGGTAAAACGGCGGAAATAGACACTTGCCTGCGTAATAGTACGTTTCTTTTATAAGTTGTGATTATGAAAAAGCGGCCTGCTTTGTGCAGGCCGCTTTTTTGAGATATGTGTATCACTTATGTTACGGGGGCTTCTGCCTCGGCAGAATCACTGTGCGCCTGCTGCAAAGCGAGAAAATCCTCCGCCAGCTGGACGGCTTCCGCATAAGAGTTCAGCTGATAACAGCGTTTTCGGAACTGAGCCGCCCCATATCGCCCGGTCAGATACCATGCAGTGTGCTTGCGCGCCTCCCGAATGGCAATTTCCGGCGGCTTTTCACTATATGAAAGAATCAGCTGTACATGATGCAGCATCGTCTCCATCTGTTGCGCCAGTGTGGGCGGCGTATAGGGCAGTCCCCGCAGATGGGTATCAATCGCCTGAAAGAGGAAGGGGTTCCCATAACTGCCACGTCCGATCATGACCAAATCACAGCCGGTTTGGGCATACATCGCCAGACAGTCTTGCACCGATCGTACATCACCATTTCCGATTACAGGAATATGTACAGCTTGTTTGACCGCCCGAATGGCAGCCCAATCGGCGGTGCCACTGTACAGCTGTTCCTTGGTTCTTCCGTGCACAGTGATAGCACTCGCACCGGCATCCTCCATCGCCTGCGCAAAGGGCACGGCGTTTCGAGTGGATTCGCTCCACCCCAACCGAAATTTCACCGTGACCGGCACACTGCTCTCCCGCACAGCGGCACGTACAAATGCCTGTGCCAGGTCTGGTTTTTTCATCAGTGCACTGCCTGCGCCGGTGGTGACCACTTTGTGTACTGGGCAGCCCATGTTGATATCAATCCAATCCGGTTCAAACTGTTGGACAAGTGAGACGGCACGCCCCATAAATTCCGGATCACTCCCGAACAGCTGCAGCCCGCAGGGACGTTCTGGGGGCGTAATGGTACAGAGCTGTGCGGAATTTTTATCTCCATAGCAAAGCCCTTTGATGGAAATCATTTCGGTAACAGTCCCTGCAGCGCCAAAGTCCCGACAAAGCGTGCGATAGGCACGGTCAGAAACACCTGCCATCGGAGCAAGCAGGGCGGTTTTTGGAAGAGAAAGTTTGCCCAGCGAAAGCGCGGGAAAAGTTTGTTCCATAAAAAATCTCCTTTGCATGGGATTATTTGCCGGGTTTCTCATCCTTGGCCGAACCAGGCTTTGTCTTTTTCTGTGCCTGTGTCTGCTGAAACTGTGTCCAGCGACGGTCAATGTAGGCACTCAACCCTTGCACATAAGCCGCATCATAGGGAATGAACAGATATGCCTCCCCCTGGAATTCATCGGAATAATAGCGTTCTTCCCCAAAATAGTGCAGAGCATAATCATCCACATCGGCAGGATAACAAGGCAACTCACACCCATCATGATCGTGGTTATAATAATAGATGGCAAATTGTGCGCCGGTAGGATTCAAGATACGACGATGGAGACTGCCGCCTAGATGCTCCCGGATAAGGCAACGCAGTCCTGCATCCCATTCCCCCATCTGTACTGCCTGTACTACCTCTGAGAACTGCGCCAGAAAGGATGGATGCATCAGGTTATGTATAATGCACCAGCGCAAATATACGGCCATGTGGTTATAGCCGTTAATTTCGTCCAGTGGCAGGTGCTTTTTTCGAATACAACCCGCGTGTATACTGTCCCAGTCCATAAGATCATTTTCGTTACCTACCGGCTGGTTATCTCGGTTTTGCTTTTTATCCTGTGGCTGGCTGTCCTGATGTATTTTTTTGTCCTGTGGCTGGCTGTCCCGGTTCAATTTTTTGTACCGGTCGACGCAATTTGTCTCTTCGTCTGCCGGCTGTTTCTCATAAAGCAGGGCGTCAGAGGCGCAATATGCATTTTCCATACCGGTCGTTACAGTTGTAATTTTTGCATTTGAAG
>CASDUD010000206.1 GCA_949283725.1 uncultured Ruminococcus sp. | reverse complement strand
AACGTGTTAGGTTGTGTTGATACTAAGCCTAACACTCCCTAAAACGTGCAGTCGTTCTGGCATATTTAGAACTTGTTCTCATAAAGAAAGAGCCCGTGTTTTCAAGTCAATTTTTCAAACACAAGATAGGAATCTGCAGGCAAGCTTTTGCCTAGCGAAGATTTCCCATTTATGATTCCGTTTTCTGGTTCTTTCGATATACCAGAAAACTTTCCAAAATAATCGTTGCTGCCACCGCATCTACCACAGCCTTTCGCTTTTTCCCCCGTGTATTTGTAGCATTCAGATAAGTATGCGCTGAAACCGTAGTGCATCGCTCATCCCACAATTCTACTGGAAGTCCACTTTTTTCCCGCAGTGCTTCAGCAAACTGCTGACAGAGTTCGGCTCTTGGTCCAACCGTCCCGTTCATATTCTTAGGATAGCCTACAACAACCATCTCTGCTCGATTCGTCTTTGCCGCTTCAGTGACCTTATCTAGACACTGTTGAAAATCCTTTTCAGTAATCACGCCTACCGGAGAAGCAAGCATCTCCCATTTGTCGCATACAGCCAGCCCGGTACGAGCATCACCAAAATCTACACTCATAATAATCATAGCAAGTTCCCTTTTACCATGGCGTAACGCCGCCAATAATATCTGTCACATGAGCAATATGATGCGCATCCAACCAAGCCTCCATCTCTTCCAGAATGCGTATAGGCGCATAGGCGTCCGTAAAAATAGCTGCGCCAACTTGTACAGCATTGGCACCTGCCATCATCATTTCAATGGCATCTGCACCGCTGGACACGCCGCCCATGCCAATCACCGGAATCGAAATCGCCTGTGCTGTCTGCCAGACCATTCGTACCGCCAGTGGAAAGACAGCCGGGCCAGACATACCGCCCACATTGTTGCGTAAAATCGGACGACCCGTCTCGATATTGATTCGCATTCCCAATACTGTATTGATGAGGGAAACTGCATCAGCACCGGCAGACTCCACTGCCTTGGCGATTTCCGCGATATTGGTTACATTTGGCGACAACTTGACAACTAGTGGTTTTTTTGTCGCCTTTCGTACTGCGGCTGTAATCGCTTCGGCGCTATCGCAATGCGTGCCGAAGGCAGCCCCGCCCTGTTTCACATTTGGGCAGGAAATATTAAGCTCGATCATATGCACATCCGTATCATCGAGTTTTTCCGCCACCATTACGCATTCTTCTACGCTGGAACCTGCAATATTTGCCAGAATTACAGTATCCTTTGTCAGAAGGTTCGGCAGTTCCCGTTCTATAAAAGCGTCAATCCCCGGATTTTGCAGTCCCACAGAATTAAGCATACCACTGGGTGTTTCGGCGATTCTTGGGGCTGGGTTGCCTGGACGCGGCGTGCCGGTTGTGCCTTTGGTAGCGATGCCTCCCAATTTGGACAGCGGAAATAGCTGCTCATATTCTCTTCCATAACCGAACACACCAGAGGCCGGAATAATGGGGTTTTTGAAAGAAACTCCTGCCACCTGAACTGCTAAATTTGCCATTACCAAACAACCTCCTCTGCACGAAAGACAGGACCGTCTTTGCAGACGTGTCCCATGACGGATTTCCCCTCTTTTTCCAGCTGACAGGCGCAGACCAGACACGCCCCAATTCCACATCCCATGCGCTCTTCCATGGATACTTCACAGGGCACTTGATACCGCTTCGCCGTTTCCGCCACAAACCGCAGCATTGGACGAGGGCCGCAGGCATATACCATATCGACACCGCCAGCAGCGAGTATCTCTTCCAAGGGCTGTGTTACAAGTGCCTTTCTGCCCGCTGTGCCGTCATCGGTACAAAGTATCGTTTCGGCACCGCTTGCAGTAAAATCTGATTGCAACGTCACGATGGATGCAGTACGGTACCCACAGATCGCCACCGCTTTTGCCCCATATACCTGTGCCAGGGAAAGCATGGGCGGATTGCCAATGCCGCCACCGACCAGCACCACCTTTTTCGCATCTGGCAACAACGTAAATCCATGGCCCAACGGCCCCAATATATCCATTGTTTCCCCCGGATTTTGCTGGGCAATTGTCCGAGTCCCCTCGCCTTTGACCTCGAATACAATGGACATTGTTCCCATATCATCGTCAATCGCACAAATGGAAATGGGACGACGCAAAGTCTTTCCTTGGGGTAAAATGTGGATAAACTGTCCGGGAACCGCAGCTTTTGCCATATGTTTGCATGAGAATACCATGCGGTATATATTCGCCGCCAATGCCTCTTTTTCGAGGATCGGTGCCAATATCTGTTGATATGCCATATTTCTATCTCCTTTCACCGTATGGCCAAACGGCGGACAGATAAAAATCTACCCGCCCGCCGTGGTTTCAAAACATCTTTTCCGGGCATTCTTATCCCGCAAAACACATGTGTAAAATACGCTGAATATGCGGATTAAAATGCTTTTCCAGAACCAATCAGATTTTCGTGATGTCTACCATTTCTACATCATCAATGCTTCTACCGGATTCCAAAACATTTGCCAAGGCAGACGCTGTATCAATGGCTGTCAAACAGCAGATAGAGCGTTCCACCGATTTGCGTCGCATTTTTACGCTATCTCTCGCCGGCAGACGGCCTTTCGCAGAAGTGGAGATCAGATAGTGAATTTTACCGCTTTCCAACAATGAAATGGTGTTTGGCTCACCATCTGATATTTTTTTCACCAGATTCGTGGCGATCATATTGTGATTGAGTACTGCCGCCGTGCCACTTGTGCCATACAGTTCAAATCCCATTCTTGCAAACTTATCGGCAATAGCTATGATCTCCTGCTTATCAGTATCTCGAACGGAGATAAGTACACCGCCCTCCTTCTTCAGGTCATAGCCAGCGGCAATTAAACCTTTCAGCAACGCATCTTCTAAATTGGTGGCAATGCCCAAACATTCGCCTGTCGATTTCATTTCCGGCCCCAGCATGGTATCCACATCCTGGAGTTTTTCAAAGCTGAATACCGGTACTTTGACTGCGACATACTTCCCCTTAGGATGCAGCCCCGGCTTATAGCCCAGACTTTTCAGCGTCTCTCCCAGCATAATCTTTGTGGCAATATCCACCATAGGAATACCCGTCACTTTGCTGATATAGGGAACGGTACGGGACGATCGAGGGTTTACTTCGATGACATAGACTTCGTTGTTATAAACCACATACTGGATGTTGATGAGTCCCACGGCGTGTAGTTCCTTTGCCAATAATCCTGTATACCGTACAATAGTATCAGTAATAGACGGACTCAGATTCTGTGCCGGATAAATCGAGATCGAGTCGCCGGAATGCACGCCTGCACGTTCTACGTGTTCCATAATGCCCGGTATCAGGAAGTCCGTTCCATCACAAATGGCATCTACTTCCACTTCTGTACCCATCATATACTTATCAATTAGCACTGGATTTTCTATACTATGGCTGGTAATAATCGCCATATATTCCTCAATATCCTTATCTGAATGCGCAATAATCATCTTCAGACCACCCAGCACGTATGAGGGGCGCATCAGTACCGGATATCCCAAATCATTGGCTGCCTTCAGTGCCTCTTCTGTTGTCATAACTGTTTCGCCGGCAGGGCGGGGAATGCCACACTTGCCCAATAGTTCATCAAACCGTTCTCTGTCCTCGGCTGCATCAATATCATCGGCCGAAGTGCCCAAGATGTTCACACCCATATCCGCCAGATATCGAGTCAACTTGATGGCCGTCTGTCCGCCAAACTGCACCACAACGCCATAGGGCTTTTCGGTGTGGATGATATTTGCCACATCTTCTTTTGTCAGCGGGTCAAAATACAAGCGATCACCGGTATCAAAGTCAGTAGAAACAGTTTCCGGGTTATTGTTGCAGATAATGGCTTCACATCCCATCTCCTTCAAGGTCCACACACAATGAACTGAACAATAATCGAACTCAATTCCCTGACCGATACGAATCGGACCGGATCCAAATACAATGACTTTTTTCTTATCGCTGTGTTGGCGTTCGATAAATTCCTCCGCCTCATTTTCGTCATCATAGGTAGAATAGAAGTATGGGGTTTCCGCTTTGAATTCCCCGGCGCAGGTATCTACCATTTTATACACAGCATGACGATGCATCGGACACTTTTGCCCAGAAATACGTTCAATGGTCGCATCCAGATAACCATACTGTTTGGCCAGCAAGTATAAATCCGTTGTCAGTGGCTTTTCCGCCATTTCCCATTCCAGTTCAATCAAATTCATCAGCTTGTTCAGGAACCAGCAGTCCACCATGGTCAATGCATGAAGTTCCTCCACCGTTTTACCGCGCTTCATGGCTTCATACAGCTGGAAGGCACGCTCATCATCCACGACCTGGAGATGCTCCATAATCTCTTCCAATGGCATCATCTCATATTTCTTCATGTTCATGGAATCTACGCCCAATTCTGTCGAACGAACTGCCTTCATAATGGCCTGTTCAAAGCTGGTGCCAATCGCCATGACTTCACCGGTTGCTTTCATCTGGGTACCCAAGGTGCGCTTTGCATAAACAAACTTATCAAATGCCCACTTTGGATATTTGACCACGACATAGTCCAGTGTTGGTTCAAAGCAAGCGTATGTTTTACCTGTCACCTGGTTGATAATTTCATCCAGCGTATAGCCAATGGCAATTCTCGCCGCAACCTTGGCGATTGGATAGCCTGTCGCTTTGGAAGCCAATGCTGATGAACGAGAAACACGGGGATTTACCTCAATCACCGCATATTCCATGCTGGTAGGATGCAGGGCAAACTGGCAGTTGCAGCCACCCTCTACCTTCAGTTCCGAGATAATGTCCAGCGCCGCTGTCCGTAGCATCTGGTATTCACGATCTGTCAGTGTCACTGCCGGGGCGATAACAATGCTGTCACCTGTATGAACACCTACCGGATCAAAGTTCTCCATTGAGCAGACGGTAATCACATTGCCTTTTCTATCACGAATGACTTCAAACTCAATCTCTTTCCAGCCGCTGATACACTTTTCAATCAACACCTGGGTAATTGGCGACAAACGAAGACCATTTTCGGCAATATCTCGGAGCATCTCCTCGTTATCCGCAATGCCGCCACCGGTACCACCCAGAGTAAATGCCGGACGCACGATGACCGGATAACCGATGGTCTCTGCAAAGGCCACTGCATCATCGATCGTCTCTACTACTTTAGAAGGAATGCAGGGCTGGTTAATTTTTTCCATCGTGTCCTTGAATGCCTGACGGTCTTCCGCCTTGTGGATGGTGAGCGGATCCGCACCCAGGAGCTTTACACCATTTGCCTCCAAAAATCCCTCTTCCGCTAGCTGCATAGAGAGCGTCAGACCTGTCTGACCACCCATGGTAGAGAGCAGGCTGTCAGGCTTTTCAAGCTGAATAATTCTCTTTACCACTTCCAGGGTCAACGGCTCGATGTACACCTTATCTGCCATCGCCTTATCCGTCATGATCGTCGCTGGGTTAGAATTAATTAGCACAACCTCCAACCCTTCCTGTTTCAATGCACGACAGGCCTGCGTGCCAGCATAATCAAACTCCGCAGCTTGTCCGATGATGATCGGACCGGAACCAATGACAAGAACCTTATGAATATCACTTCTTAATGGCATCTTACTTCTTCTCCTTTTCCATAACTGCAATGAATTCGTCAAACAAATATGCCGTATCCAGTGGGCCGCCGTGTGCCTCTGGATGGAACTGCACAGTAAATGCGTTGATCTTATGATAGCGGATTCCTTCACACGTCTGGTCATTGGCATTGATATGGGAAACCTCTCCTATCTGTGAATCCAAACTATCCCCTACCACCGCATAACCATGATTCTGACTGGTGACATAAGTGCGATGGCTTTTCAAGTCGATGACCGGCTGGTTGGCACCACGGTGCCCATACTTCAGTTTTTCCGTCCGGCAACCCTGGGACAGTGCCAGCAGCTGATGGCCCAGGCAGATCCCAAAAATCGGAATGCCCAGCGAAGCCACTTCCCGCACATTATCAATAATCGCCTGATTTTCAGAAGGATCTCCAGGACCGTTAGACAGCATAATGCCATCTGGATGCATCTCTAACAATTCCTTCGCCGTTGTTTGTGCCGGCAGCACGGTAACCTCACATCCCCGCTTAACCAATTCGTTGCGAATATTGCGCTTATAGCCAAAGTCGTACAGTGCAACTTTATATTTCGGTGTGCCCTCCACATAAGTACGGGCAATATCGCCCGTCACACTAACGATAGCGTTGCGAATTTCATAGGCATTCACCTGCTGCAAAAATTCCGCTTTTTTGGCATAGACATCTTCTGTGGTGATAACACCGTTCATTACGCCGACCTCCCGGATGATACGAGTCAGCTTCCTGGTGTCAATGTTATAGATGCCCACGATATTCTGTTCTTTTAGAAACGAATCGATGTCGCCTTCCATACGGAAATTGGAGGGCGTATTACACCACTCCCGCACAATGTATCCACGAATGTACGATCGTGCTGATTCATTATCCGCCGCATTCACACCGTAGTTTCCAATCAACGGAAACGTCTGTGTCACAAGCTGTCCATAATAACTAGGATCTGTCAGCGTCTCCTGATATGCTGTCATTCCTGTGGTAAAAACAACCTCTCCAATTACCGTTCCTTTCACACCGAAATGCAGCCCTTCAAAAATTGTTCCGTCTGCCAAAAGCAGATAGGCCTTGTCGCCTCGTTCCAATAATGACATGACACCAGTCCTTTCCATTTTACTTTTCCTATTTCACGGGTCTCCCCGAAATCCATCTTCTGTTGCCTTTATAAGTATGATGTGATATCGTCGCGCATTCGAATTGCCTCTCTGCGGGCTGCCTCTGCAAAGGCCTCTTCTGTGCTGCCCTCTTCTTTTTTCCAAGCACACATGATGGCTCGGGAAGAATTGACGATCGCACCT
>CASDUD010000205.1 GCA_949283725.1 uncultured Ruminococcus sp. | reverse complement strand
ATCACCCAGGAAATTACCGAAGTGGTCAGCGGCGCCAATTCGTCCGGCGGCATGGGCTAAACAAATGGACATCGCGCAAAACTCGTTTATCCATCGTCTGTGGTACAACTTCATGTCATCTTCGTTCGCAGAAAAATTTGCACTGCACAAAAGTGTTCCCGCGTTTTTCTGCAATCAAATCTGACGCAGATCTGCACCACATTTGACGGATTTGGTTTTTTTGAGATGTCCAAAGATAAATGCGTGAAAAGTTCCGGCACTGAATCCTGTGGTCATAATTGTACGCGGGGCGCAGTTGCCGTTAGAAAGGAACGAGGGTATGGAAAAAGGGAAAATCGTACAGGTGCTGGGTCCGGTCATTGATGTGGCATTCCCAGGCAAGCTGCCGATGATAAAGGATGCACTCTATGTCGAGTTGGATGGCAAAAAGTGTGTGATGGAAGTGGCACAGCATATGGGCAACGGCATCGTACGTTGCATCAGTCTGACTTCCACAGAAGGGTTCGCTAAGGATATGGAGGTTGTGGCTACGGGTGACTGCATTCACGTGCCAGTTGGCACTGCCACGCTGGGCAGAATGTTCAATGTATTGGGCGAGCCGATTGACGAAGCGGGCGAAGTACAGGCGGAGGAATCATGGCCGATTCACCGCCCAGCACCATCCTTCCGGGATCAAAGCCCGGTTGTGGAGATTTTGGAGACGGGCATCAAGGTCATCGACCTGCTTGCACCGTATGCAAAGGGCGGCAAAGTTGGCTTGTTCGGCGGTGCCGGTGTCGGAAAGACCGTATTGATTCAGGAATTGATCCACAATGTTGCCACTGAGCATGGCGGTTATTCGATTTTTACAGGGGTTGGCGAGCGTTCTCGTGAGGGCAACGATCTCTGGAATGAAATGAAAGAATCCGGTGTTATCGAAAAGACAGCACTCGTATTCGGACAGATGAAAGAGCCGCCGGGGTCTCGTATGCGTGTGGAACAGACGGGGCTTACGATGGCGGAATATTTCCGCGATGAGAAGCATCAGGACGTTCTGTTGTTCATCGACAACATCTTCCGATATGTGCAGGCAGGCTCTGAAGTATCCGCCCTGTTGGGGCGTATGCCTTCTGCCGTAGGCTATCAGCCGACGCTGGCGAATGAAGTCGGCGAATTGCAAGAGCGGATCACTTCCACAAAGAATGGTTCTATCACATCTGTTCAGGCCGTCTATGTCCCGGCAGATGACCTGACCGACCCGGCACCGGCTACGACATTCGCACATCTGGATGCCACAACGGTGCTGTCTCGTAAAATTGTGGAGCAGGGTATCTATCCGGCGGTAGATCCGCTGGAATCGACCTCCCGGATCCTGGAGCCGGATGTTGTGGGAGAAGAACACTATCGTGTGGCACGAAAGGTGCAGGAAATGCTCCAGCGGTACAAAGAATTGCAGGACATCATCGCAATTTTGGGTATGGAGGAACTGGACGAGGATGATAAACTGGCGGTATACCGCGCACGGAAGATCCAGAAGTTCCTGTCCCAGCCATTCAATGTGGCAGAAGTCTTTACCGGTACGCCGGGTAAGTATGTGCCATTGCGGGAGACGATCCGAGGCTTCCAGATGATCGTCGAAGGTGCCATGGATGATCTGCCGGAGAATGCCTTCTTTATGGTGGGGTCTATTGATGAGGCAATTGCCAAGGCGCAGACCATGAAGGAATCGTGAGGGATGCACTATGGAGAAAACATTTCAGCTGGAGATTCTGGCTTCAGACCGCCCCTTTTATGTAGGACCGGCGGCGCATCTGGTGTTTCCCACGATGGATGGCCTAGTGGGTATCCTGCCGGGGCATGAGTCGATGGTTACGATTGTCAGCCCAGGTGAGTTGAAATATCTGGTGGATGGGCAGTGGCATTACGCTGCCATCAGTGAAGGCTTTGCCGAGGTGCGTCGAGACTATGTGCTGATTCTGGGCGATGCCATCGAGCTGCCAGAGGAAATTGATGCCAAGCGTGCGGCAGAGGCGGCAGAGCGTGCAAAAGAGCGTCTCTTGCACCGTCAGAGTATCCTCCAGTTCTATCATAGCCAGGCGGCACTCAATCGTGCGATGAACCGATTGAAGGTGTCCAAACGGCATAATCATGAGATATGAGGGATATAGCGATACAGCAAAAGGCTGTCTGTACCAAATTGAGTACAGACAGCCTTTTTGGGTGTGTGCGTGTTGCCTTGTATTTTGTCTGTCACTATGGGCAGAGCGTAATCGCTGGGAAGAAGTTGCGTATGATATCATAGCCCACAATGGAAAAAATCAGGACTAGCCATATCCAGAGTTTTCGGGGAAGGAGTGCCACGGGTTTCCAAAATGCGCAGCAGACCAGTTCAATATACCATCCCAAAAAGGAGAGGAAAATGGCAAAGATCATGGGGTTGTATCCAATCGACTGGAGAAAATGCCCTTCCAGTAGACAGAGTACGGCACGAGTATTGCCGCAGGCAGGGCAGAGATATCCTGTCGTTTCAAAGAAGAAGCATTTCGGGAAGCGTTCCCATTGTACCAGTTGAAAGATTATGGGGCGCAGGAAAAACGCCACTGTGCAAGATGCCAAAATCAAAATGGCAAAAATCTGCTGCCAGCGGCGTTTTGTGAGTTGTACTTTCTTCATACGATCCACGGATCACATCATAGACTGCAATTCCGCAAACAGCGAGCCGCCAATGTAGATCACAATAATAGCCGGAATAATGCTGATGATACTCAACACCAGACCTGTAATGGCCATTCCCTTGCCATCACCAGTCCCAGCCTTCACTTTTGACAGCGCTACGCCGCCCAAGATGAGGCCGATTACAGCACACGGCAGAGAAACATAGTAATAGCAGCAGCTAAGACAGATCGCTACAATCCCCAGCACCATTGACGCAATGGCAAGGCCAGAACTTTTTTTCGGTTCCATAGATCCAATTTCCTCCCTATTTCAATATTGAAATATTGCGCCAGCAACTATGCAGTATGCTGACGTCTGTGCTACTTCAAATCATTTGTCACAGTCGGACAAATTCCTGTATTATTGTAACATTTTTTGCGATATTTGTCAATTCTTTTGCAAAAGGCAGTTTTGCCAAATTTTTTTCTAAAAAGAGGACATTTTGCACATTTCGCAAGGTCTATGTGCTTAGAAGGTGATCTTTTCATTCAGGTAGCCTACCAACTCTTCGATAGGCATACGTACTTGTTTCATGGTATCCCGATCCCGGACGGTGACACAGTTGTTCTTTTCGATCGTTTCAAAGTCCACGGTGATGCAATAGGGGGTGCCGATCTCATCCTGACGGCGATACCGCTTGCCAATGGAGCCAGTCTCATCATAGTCCACAGAGAAGTGCTTCGAGAGGAGGGCATAAACTTCCCGTGCCTTTTCCCCTAGCTTTTTGGACAGCGGCAGTATGGCTGCTTTGAATGGTGCCAGTGCTGGATGGAAATGCATAACCACACGGGTGTCGTTCTTTTCTGCATCCACCACTTCTTCATCGTATGCCTCTGTGAGGATGGATAGGAACAGACGCTCTACCCCCAGCGATGGCTCGATGACATAGGGGATGTACTTGGTGTTCGTTTCCGGATCGAAATATTCCAGCGACTTGCCGCTGTGTTCCTGGTGCTGGGTCAGGTCATAGTCGGTGCGGTCTGCCACGCCCCAGAGTTCGCCCCAGCCAAAGGAGAAGCGATATTCAAAGTCGGTAGTTGCTTTGGAGTAGAAGCAAAGTTCCTCCTGATCGTGATCCCGGAGCCGGAGATTTTCTTCCTTCAGACCCAAAGAGAGCAGAAAGTCTTTACAATAACCACGCCAATACTGGAACCATTCCAAATCCGTGCCGGGCTTGCAGAAGAATTCCAGTTCCATCTGTTCAAATTCCCGTACACGGAAGATGAAGTTGCCGGGGGTGATTTCGTTGCGGAAAGACTTGCCGATCTGTGCCACACCAAAGGGCAGCTTTTTCCGTGTGGTGCGCTGGATATTGGCAAAGTTGACAAAGATACCCTGCGCCGTTTCTGGACGTAGGTACAGTTCTGACTTCGAGTCCTCCGTCACGCCCTGGAAAGTCTTAAACATCAGATTGAACTGGCGGATGTCGGTAAAGTCCGACTTACCGCAGTTAGGGCAGGCGATGTCTTTTTCCCGGATATAGTCCATCATCTGCTGGTTCGTCCAACCCGCCGGGTTGGTCCCATCAAAGTCCTCGATCAGGTTGTCAGCACGGTGGCGAGTCTTGCAGGACTTGCAGTCCATCAGCGGATCAGAAAATCCGCCGAGATGTCCCGATGCCACCCATGTCTCCGGGTTCATCAGAATGGAAGCGTCCAGCCCCACATTATAGGGCGATTCCTGGACAAATTTTTTCCACCATGCCCGCTTGATGTTATTTTTCAGTTCGGCACCGAGAGGACCATAGTCCCAGGAATTCGCCAGGCCGCCATAGATCTCCGACCCTGGATAGACAAATCCGCGGGATTTGCAGAGATCTACAATTTTATCCATGCTTTTTTCTTCGTTTTTCAGCATTGTGTAATTCTCCTCACCAAATGATATTTCATAGGGCAACACCGCACAAAGACCGCCTGGTGGCTTTGTGCGGTGTTGCCTTTATTGTGCTTTTTTATTGTACCGGAAAATGTCGGAAATGTCAAGAGGTTTCCTGTATGGTGTAAGATTTTAGATGGTATTGTTCTTCTGTCGCTTCAAATAGGACACCATCTTCATAGGCAATCCAGTTGTCCCAGACAGTTGCCGTATTATACCAGCCGTCCAAAAGATACATGGGTCTGCCGCTGGAGTTTGTCGCAATATCCATATATACCTGATTTCCATACACTTGGGCATTTTCGCCCCAGCCTTCGATCTGGACGCTCATCTGAAAAGCTGCGGTGATATTTTCACAGTTGTTTCGATAGCCCACGTTGTCTCGAATGATACAATCATTTCCTTTTATATCAATAAAGCTATCTGCGTAATTTTCTCCGGACATACCGGTTCCATCGAAATAACATTCTGCTACGACAGTGCCAGTGGTATATTCCTTGATATCCACGTGCTCGGCGGCCACGTTGGGGCCAAGTTGACAGCCAATGATAACATTGTTGTCACAGGCGTGCCCATATCCCGTGGTACTTTTGGCACTGCCTACATAAATTCCTTCTCCATATTGTGGCGATATCGTGCCGGTATCATGGACATAGCATTCTTCCGCCGTGCAGTAAGAACTATTATCTCGGAAGTGAATGCCTTCTGAGCCGATGTTATACACTTCGCATCGAGAGATCCGACTATAATTGGCGTTGTCAAGCACAATGCCTTTCTGCCCGGTGCTGATTTTTATATCTTGTATTTGCCACCAATCTCCAGTGAGATAGAGTACATAATGGGCTGCCATATCGGTTCCGCAGAGCAACGCTGGGTGTTGTGGATCGGCACTGCGAAGCGTGATCGGCTGCTGCGCCGTACCGTCTGCTCCGGAGTAGAACAGTGACCCTTTAGGACCGGCGGTTTTCTCCAGTGTATAGGTGCCTTTTGCCAGTACAATTTCATCGCCCGGCTGCGCATCTGCCAAAGCCTGCACCAATTCTTCCACATTGGATACAGCCACCATCCGGCTGTTCGATTCAGAGGATGTTGTCAGCGTGGTTGTGATAGGCTGCGTTGTCATATCCATTTCCGAAGTTGTCTGGGTCGGCTGATTTTCGGTACTTATTGCGGTGGTTGTTGTTTCTGTTCCTCCAAGTATGATTGCCTGGCGCGCTAGTGCCAGATCTATACCATTGAGTTTCCCATCGCCGTTTTGATCATAGGTAAGATCTGCGCTGCCTTTTCCTAAAAGATGCGCTGTCAGAATGGACAGGGTGTTTGTATCAGTTTCTGCAAATGTGCGATATATTGGTAGTGTCACTGTCAGAAGTACGGTTGCAGTGCAGAGTCCAATCCATTTCCATTTTTGTTTCATAAAGTACCTCCTTGCCGCGTCGCCTATTATTTTTTATTGTATAGAAGAATGGTGAAAATGTCAAGTTCCAAACAATCCACGAATGCAACATGGCGCAAAGATTATGCGGCAGATACGCAGTCAAATGATTCTAGAGCAATGAAACGGAGACGAGCACTCCCGAAATGGTAAGAATGCGTTAGATTTACACCATATTAAAGTCCTAGGTATGCGGTATGTACGGCAAGGATTTTGACCGCAGTAGGTGGGAAATTTTATCAATAAAGAGGTATGTATCCGTTTCTGGGAATACACGCTAGCACTTTTTTCGGGAAAGTCCCACCGCTGCCCGCACGGCATTGGCCAGAACAAAGGCGCCCACCAGAGAAAGCCCATCCTTGAGCAGATAGGGTGCCGAGGCAGTGAAAAATGCCTGTAAAGGGGAGGAGCCTGATACCAGTGCAAATTGCATGATACCTGCCCCGTGGCAGATTGCCAGTCCGGCAGCACTCAGCAGAATGCAGACCCCGCCGCGGGCAAAAGTGCGGTTCTGCTGTATGAGCTGTGCACCCAGCCCGCAAAGTATGGCCATTGGCAAAAAGCCCCAGAGATAGCCGCCCGTAACGCTGGCAAATTTGGCAATGCCACCGGTGAATCCAGCAAAGACCGGGATCCCCACCGCCCCCAATGCCAGAAAAACCAGTACCGAGAGCGTACCCCGCTTCCAGCCCAACGTATAGGCAGCCAGTGCCACCGCAAAGGTTTGCAGCGTGATGGGAATTCCGCTGGGCAGCGGGATGCTGATTTGAGAAAGTACAGCAAGCACTGCCGCAAATAGCGCGATTTGTGCCATGGATACAATATATGTGTGGTTTTGCATAGAAATACCCCCTATCGCTGCGCACTTTTGCCACAGCTGTCGTATTTTGTCACCGTATAAATGTGATTCCAGGTGACAAAATACAGTATAGCAGATATATGCATTTCTGTCAACCAAAAAATATAAAAAAGGTGACAGTTTTTGTCCTCTGATAAAAACGCTAATGCATATGCTGAAATTTTCAGGAAAATTGTGCATATATACAAAAATGAAAAATCCCCTTGACAAATGGGGGGAATCGTGGTAAATTTATATTAGCACTCAAGGATGATGAGTGCTAACACTTAAAAAGTGAATCTGCCAGAAAGGATGGTTGGATGTGGATGCGCGGAAACGAAGAATTTTGTCGGCGGTAGTGGATTTGTATATCCGAACGGGTGAGCCGGTTGGCTCCAAGACGATATCTCAGCTGCCGGATATTCATGTATCTGCTGCCACCGTCCGGAATGATATGGCAGTGCTGGAAGAACTGGGCTATCTGGAACAGCCCCATACGTCTGCGGGACGTGTGCCGACCTTCAGTGGCTATCGGATGTATATTGAGGAAATCAGCACCGGCGGTTCGCTGCCAGCAGAAGAACGGGCTCGGCTCGATGCCATGTTGGGCGATGAGTCGGAATTGACGGAGGAGTTGATTTTGCAGAGTGCTACGACGGCACTTTCGCAGATCACCCAGTGTGCTACGGTGGTCTCCAACTTTGCTCCGAAATATTCGGTCATCAGCAAAGTGGATGTGATTCCGACTGGCAAGCGGATGTATGTGGTGCTGCTCATTACTTCAGACGGAAAGATTAAGAACCGGGCGTGCCGCCTGCAATTCGACTTGACCCATGAGCATATGGAGTTTTTCAAGCATTTTATGGAGGAAAACTTGGAGGGCGTTTCTGTTTCGGACTTGTCGGAAGAGAAGATGGAACAGATGGTTATGGCCATGGGGACATATATGATGACGCTCACGCCGTTGGTACAGGGTATCTGTGAGATGTCAAAAGACTTGCAGCAGAGCGACCTATATGTGTCCGGGGAACAAAATCTGTTTTCCTGCGAGGAATTGGACAAAGGCGAGGTCGCACAGTTTATCTTGCACAAACGGGAACTGTCCAACTTGCTCGACGATTCTTTTCAGGGCATTAAGGTGGTGTTTGGTCAGGAGGACGGCGATTTTGTGATCGGGAACTCTAGTATGCTCGTTTCCAAGTACCAGAAGGGCGACCATACGGCAGGTTCTCTGGGCGTCATCGGACCGATGCGGCTGAATTATGCAAAAATTATTCCATATATAGAATATTTCACGGAAAAGATCTCACACCTCATCACAGAGGAAGAGGCGTATGAGGAAAAGGCATTAACAGATCATACGGATCTACCGGAAGAGTCGTAGAGACGGAAAGGAAGTGGTTTGCATGGAAAAAGAGAAGGAACAGGAGACAATGCAGCAAGAGACGGAGACAGGTGAGGCTGCATCGGAAACAGTAAAACAGCCGGAAACAACACCAGATGCAGCATCGTCTTCAGAGGAACCGGCGGCCGAAAAGCAAGAGGAGAAATCCAAGGAAAAAGAGAAAAAGAAGAAGAAAAAGGATTTGCAGGAAGAACTGGCACAGCGAGAATCGGCACTTGCCGAGCAGAAGGATCAGTACCTGCGGCTGATGGCGGAGTATCAGAATTATCGCAACCGCACTACTGAGGAAAAGAAAAAAATCTATGGCGATGCAAAGGCAGACTGCGTGCTGGAGCTTTTGACAGTGATGGATACGTTTGAGCGTGCACTGGCGGCAGAATGCGCCGACGAGGCCTATAAAAAAGGTGTGGAGCTGACATTTGGTCAGTTGCAAAAAGCAATGGAAAAACTAGGCGTGACGGAAATTGAGGCACTGGGGAAGCCCTTTGACCCGAATGTACACAATGCCATCAAACAGGTGGATGACAGTGATTATGCAAGCGATACCGTCTGTGAGGTATTCCAGAAGGGGTATATGCTCGGAGAGCGGCTGATTCGTCCGGTTATGGTAGCGGTTTCGGTGTAGCGGAGGTAGTGCATGAAAAAACGAATCATGCAGTGGATTGAAGCGGCAACACTGCTGACCGTTGCATGGATATCGAGTTGTGATACTGGCCGTTTGCAGGAGCCTGTACCCGATGATGCGGCCGTACAAACGACAGCACTTGCGACAGTGTCACAGGATTCTATACTTCCAGTTGCCTATACGGATTTTTCATGGCAAGCTCCTGTTCGAAAGGACAGTTGAGATTCTATATTTTTTGAACACAATCGTTTAATAGATCCCCTCGAAAGTTTCCGAGGCGGTCTAATGAGTAATGCAGAAAGGAAGAGTTACAATGGGAAAAGTAATTGGTATTGATTTGGGGACCACAAACTCCTGCGTAGCCGTTATGGAGGGTGGTCAGGCCGTTGTTATCCCCAACGCAGAAGGGGCAAGAACTACACCGTCTGTGGTCGGTTTTTCTAAGACTGGTGAGCGTCTGGTGGGACAGACCGCGAAGCGTCAGGCCATCGCCAACCCGGATCACACGATCTCGTCCATCAAGCGTCATATGGGCAGCGATTATAAGGTAGACATCGATGGCAAAAAGTATACGCCGCAGGAAATTTCGGCAATGATTCTCCAAAAGCTGAAGGCAGATGCGGAAGCATATCTGGGTCAGACGGTAACAGAAGCAGTTATCACCGTACCGGCATACTTCACCGATGCCCAGCGGCAGGCCACGAAGGATGCTGGTCAGATCGCTGGTCTGACCGTGCGCCGAATCATCAACGAGCCGACGGCAGCGGCATTGTCCTATGGCATTGATAAGGAAGAGGAACAGCACGTAATGGTCTATGACCTCGGCGGCGGTACGTTTGATGTATCCATCATTGAAATGGGCGACGGCGTACAGCAGGTACTGGCTACTGCTGGTAACAATCGTCTCGGCGGTGACGACTTTGACCAGCGCATTATCAACTGGATGGTAGATGAGTTCAAAAAGACCGAAGGCGTAGACCTTTCGCAGGATAAGATGGCCGTACAGCGTCTGAAAGATGCCGCAGAAAAGGCA
>CASDUD010000204.1 GCA_949283725.1 uncultured Ruminococcus sp. | reverse complement strand
AAAACAAATTTATAAAACCATTTGCTATGGCTGTAACGCCTGCCAATCAGTTTGTCCCAAAAATGCAATTACCATGATGGAAGATCCAAAAGGATTTTTAACTCCGGTTATATCTGATGCCTGCATTTCTTGCGGAAAATGCGTGCAAGTATGCCGTTCGCCTATTTCACTGCATCAAGTGAAACAAACTTACATTGGCAAACTGCGGGATTCAGAAGCACAGATGGAATCACAATCTGGCGGAGCCTTTTCAGCAATCGCTCATGTGATTCTTCAGAAAGGCGGCGTTGTGTATGGGGCTGCATTGGATGAGAAATGGGAGGCACATCATATTCGAATCACGGATTTAACAGGATTAAAACAGTTAAAAGGAAGCAAGTATATCCCAAGTCGAATGGAAAATGTACATCATATGGTAGCGGATGACTTATGCAGGGGACAAATTGTTTTGTTTTCTGGTACACCGTGTCAAATAAACGGATTAAATCATGTTTTGGAACAACAGAAAATTCCAACAGAGCATCTGTATACCATTGATTTAATTTGTCATGGCACGCCTTCTGTATTGATTTGGCGTGACTTGCTGAGGCATTATGAAAAGCAGTGGGAATCACCTGTAAAAGAAATAATATTTCGTGGAACTCAAAAATGGGAAAAATCCGAAAGCGTTTTCATTTTTCAAAATGGCAATACAACTTGTACACACGATTATCTTCGCTTGTTTGGTAGTGCTTTGGCATTGCGTGATTCTTGTTATACATGTGAGTTTGCAAAAAAAGAACGTATTGGAGATTTTACCATTGGTGACGCATGGGGCGTAAAAGAGCATAATCCCGATTGTTATGATGAAAAGGGCGTTTCGCTTATTCTATGTAACACAGAAAAGGCAAATCGCCTTTTTATAGAAGTTCGGCAGGAAATGGACATAAAAGAAGTGCTACTTGAGGACTACTGCCAGGAACAAATGAAAAATCCTACTACACCAAATCGGGATTCGGCAGAATTTTGGAATGACTATCGAACGAAGTCTTTTTCCTTTATCATACGCAAATATGCGAAGAATAATTTTTTTTTGAACTGGAAATATATCCTGAAAAAAATAAGGAGAGCATTACATGTATCCATATAAAGTCGGCATCCTAACATTCCATAATGTCCGAAATTATGGTGCATCTCTACAAGCTTATGCGCTACAACGAAAGATGCAAGACGCCTTTTCTCATGTAGAAATCATTCAATATCAAAATGAAAAAATCCAGAACGAATTAAAACTCTGGGCACCAGAAGGAGCCAGTTTATCCTCCTATCTGAAGGCAGCACTTGGCGCGGTGTTTCGGTTTCAAAAGAAGCGTGCATTTGATGCATTTAATCGCACCATGTTAACCCTTAGCGCAGAGGTGCAGAAGGAGCAGCTGCCGGAGTTTGCGAAAAAATATGATATTCTGATTACCGGCAGCGATCAGGTGTGGTGTACCAGTTTGACAGACTATGATACCAGTTATTTTCTGGATTTTGCTGGGAAAGATCAGGTTAAGATCGCTTATGCACCGTCTTTTGGCGATGATCCGATTCCAGATATATCTCTGGTAAGTTATCTGAACCAGATGGATTTATTGACCACAAGAGAGGAGATCGCTTCTCAGGAATTTCGTGCGCAACTGACACAGGAATGCACGGTCGTGTGCGATCCAACGTTGTTGCTAGATGTAGCCGCCTGGGAAAGCATTGCTGCAAAGCGACACTGCAAGAAACCATATGCGTTTTTGTTTATGATACGTCCTTCAAAAGCTTTGATTGCCAAGGCAGAGACGTTTTGCGAGGAAAAGGGGTTGCAGCTGATTAGCAATAAATCATTTGCATTTTTTCAGCATCCGTCACCTGTCGACTTTTTATCCTGGGTA
>CASDUD010000203.1 GCA_949283725.1 uncultured Ruminococcus sp. | reverse complement strand
ACTTACCAGCGTCATCACGGGAGAATCCGTATGTCATCTGTGTCAAGTCGTTTGTACCAAAGCAGAAGAAGTCTGCTTCCTTGGCGATCTCGTCTGCTGTCAGGGCAGCACGCGGGATTTCGATCATAGTACCTACTTCATATTCCAGTTCTACGCCAGCTTCTGCGATAACCGCATCCGCAGTTTCTACGACGAACTTCTTGACATACTTCAGTTCCTTTACGTCGCCAACCAGCGGGATCATGATTTCCGGCTTTACGGTCCAATCCGGGTGCTTCTTCTTCACATTGATAGCAGCCTTGATAACAGCCTTGGTCTGCATCTTTGCGATTTCCGGATAGGTAACAGCCAGACGGCAGCCACGGTGACCCATCATCGGGTTGAATTCGTGCAGACTTGCAATGATTGCCTTGATTTCGTCTACACTCTTGCCCTGTGTGTCAGCCAGCTTCTGAATGTCAGCCTCTTCGGTCGGTACGAATTCGTGGAGCGGCGGATCCAGGAAACGAATGGTAACGGGAGTGCCTTCCAACGCCTCGTACAGTGCCTCAAAGTCACCCTGCTGCATCGGCTCGATCTTTGCCAGCGCAGCTTCTCTTGCCTCTACGGTATCAGAGCAGATCATTTCACGGAAAGCAGCGATTCTGTCTGCTTCAAAGAACATATGTTCTGTACGGCACAGACCGATGCCTTCTGCACCCAGCTCACGCGCCTTCTTTGCATCTGCCGGGGTATCTGCATTCGTACGAACGCGCAGGGTTCTGTACTTGTCTGCCCAAGCCATAACTCTGCCGAACTCGCCAGCGATAGAAGCATCTACGGTCGGGATGATACCTTCATAGATGTTACCGGTCGAACCGTCGATGGAGATATAGTCACCTTCTCTGAAGGTCTTTCCACCCAATTCGAACTTCTTGTTCTCTTCGTCCATGATGATGTCGCCGCAGCCAGAAACGCAGCAAGTACCCATACCACGTGCAACAACAGCTGCGTGGGAAGTCATACCGCCGCGGACGGTCAGGATGCCCTGGGATGCCTTCATACCGGTGATATCTTCCGGAGAAGTCTCCAGACGAACCAGGATGACCTTTTCGCCCTTTTCGTTCCAAGCTTCTGCGTCATCAGCGGTGAATACAACCTTACCGCAAGCAGCACCCGGAGAAGCGCCCAGACCCTTGCCCAGCGGTGTAGCAGCCTTCAGTGCAGCTGCGTCAAACTGCGGGTGCAGCAGGGTGTCAAGGTTTCTCGGGTCGATCATCAGAACGGCTTCTTCTTCTGTCTTGTGGCCTTCGTCCACGAGGTCGCAGGCAATCTTCAGCGCAGCCTGTGCGGTTCTCTTACCGTTGCGGCACTGGAGCATATACAGCTTCTTGTTCTCTACGGTAAACTCCATATCCTGCATATCGTGATAGTGGTTCTCCAGGATCTCGCAAACCTTGATGAATTCTGCATAAGCTTCTGGGAATTCTTCTTCCATCTGTGCGATCGGCATCGGGGTGCGTACGCCAGCTACAACGTCCTCGCCCTGTGCGTTGATGAGGAATTCGCCCATCAGCTTCTTTTCGCCGGTTGCCGGGTCACGGGTGAAGGCAACGCCTGTACCGGACTCGTTGTTCAGGTTACCGAACACCATCGGCATTACGTTTACAGCGGTACCCCAGCTGTACGGAATGTCATTATCACGGCGGTATACATTCGCTCTGGGGTTGTCCCAGCTGCGGAATACGGCTTCGATGGCAAGCTTGAGCTGCTCTACCGGATCAGACGGGAAATCTTCGCCCAGCTGGCTCTTGTACTCTGCCTTGAACTGTTCTGCCAGTGTCTTGAGATCCTGTGCAGTCAGTTCTACGTCGTACTCTACGCCCTTTTCTTCCTTCATCTTATCGATGAGCTGTTCAAAGTATTTCTTGCCGACTTCCATAACGACATCCGAGAACATCTGGATAAAACGTCTGTACGAGTCATACACGAAACGCTCAAATGCCGGATCCGGGTTCTTTTTGATCATGGCAGCCACGACTTCGTCATTTAGACCCAGGTTCAGGATGGTGTCCATCATACCCGGCATAGAAGCCCGTGCGCCAGAACGAACGGAAACGAGCAGCGGATTCTCAAGATCGCCGAACTTTTTACCGTTGATCTCTTCCATCTTCTTAACGCCTTCCATGACTTGTGTCATGATCTCGTCGCTGATCTGACGGCCGTCCTCATAATACTGTGTACAAGCCTCTGTGGTGATGGTAAAGCCCTGCGGTACCGGCAGACCGATGCTTGTCATTTCTGCCAGGTTTGCACCTTTGCCTCCGAGCAGGTTGCGCATTGTCATGTCGCCTTCGCTGAACATATAGACCCATTTGTTTGCCATTGGTAACTACCTCCAATATGAAATTCGATGCAATATCCGGCGGTGTGGCTTGCCTTGGGAAAAGGGATCCTCCTCCCTCACACAGCCGGTGCTCTTCTATTATACCATACTTTTCTAGAAAATACTATACATTTTTTCAAAAAAATTGGCTCCATTTTTTGTGGCAACTTATACAAAAATCACAATACCCAAATTATTTTTACGAAAAGGCTTGCAATCCTTTCAAAGTTTTGTCATAATATAAAGTAGGACTTTCATAGAACTTGTTCTCATAAAAACCTGTTTTCATAAAGGAAGTGCGGAGGTTTTCGAGTCAATTTTTTCGGATACAAAGCGGGATGCGCAGGCAAGCTTTGCGCCAGGCAGAGATTTTATGCATGGCAGTCGGGAACGTTGGCCAGAAAGATGGGTGCGGACTCTATGGCTCCATTTTCACAAGATGCCAAGGCAGCTTTTTGACTGCTTTGCCCGAGATCCTTGCCATACATATCGTATTGCTGCGGCTTTCGTGCTTTGCCATGGCACAGATCTGCTGGTGTCTCTTGTAAAAACGGGTTCTATGGGCATGAGAACAAGTTCATAGGGTATGCCAGATGCATCCAAATAGAGCCGAGAGCAGTCAGTTCAGCGGCGCTTTTGGCAGAAACCGTGTCGGATGCGATGCAGACGGAAGTTCTGATTTTGGCGATGAAATATAGGAGGTATACGGATCATGAATCAAGTTGTGATATTAGCAGGCGGCCATGGAAATCGGATGAAGGCTGCCATTCCGAAACCGATGTTAGAAGTATTGCACACACCGATGCTGGGCTGGGTCATCCGCGCGTGTGAAGGGGCGGGACTGAGCCGCATCTGTGTAGTGACGGGGTATAAAGCACAGTACGTGGAGATGTACCTAGGCGAACGGTACCGCACCGCCTTCCAGGCGGAACAGCTCGGTACGGGCCATGCGGTGATGCAGTCGGAAAAATTCCTGCGGGAGTTTGAGGACGGAAACACGCTCGTGCTCTGTGGGGATGCGCCGTTTATGGACAGTGATACGATCCGTCAGGCGTTGAAGCTGCACGAGTCGCGGGAGAATGCGGTAACGGTGATCACAGCAGAATTGGATGACCCGAAGGGATACGGCAGGATCCTGCGTAGCGAATCGGGGCTGGCGGCCATTGTGGAGGAAAAAGATGCCACGGAGACACAGCGTGCCATCCGAGAGGTTAACTCTGGGGCATACTGGTTTCGCACCAAGGCGCTGTTGGAACTGCTGGGTGGACTGTCACAGTCGAATGCCCAGGGCGAATATTATCTGACGGATACGGTGGGACTGGCGCTGGAAAAGGGCTGGAAGGCAAGTGCTTTCCGCAGTGAGAATCCGGACGTCATTCTCGGTGCGAATACGAGAAAAGATTTACTGCACCTGAACGAAGTGGCACGGCAGCGGGTGCTGGAAAAACATATGGAAAACGGTGTGAATTTTATCTGCACCGATGGGATCATCATTGGCAATGAGGTAGAGATCGGGGCGGAGACTACGATCCTGCCTGGCACAATTTTGAAGGGCAAGACGAAGATCGGCGCCAAGAGCGTGATCGGCCCGAACTGTCTGGTAGAAAACTGCACCATCGGCGAACACGTGACGCTCAATGCGGTGCAGGCGTATGATTCGGAAATTGAAGATGCTGTGAAGGCCGGGCCGTTTGTGCATATTCGTCCCGGCTCGCACATCAAGAACGGCGTGAAAATCGGCGACTTTGTCGAAATTAAGAACTCCACCATTGGCGAACAGACAGCGATCGCGCATCTGACCTATGTAGGGGACAGCGATGTCGGGAAGAAGGTAAACTTTGGCTGTGGCACGGTGACGGTTAACTATGATGGCATGAAGAAGCAGCGGTGTGAAATTGGTGACAACTGCTTCATCGGCTGCAATACGAACCTGATCGCACCAGTACGGCTGGGTAAGGGCGCATATACTGCGGCTGGCACGACCGTAACGAAGGATGTGCCGGACTATGCGCTGGCGGTTGAACGGGCGGATTTGAAGGTCAAGGAAGGCTACAGCCTGAAGAAACTGCGCAGCAAGCTGTTCTCGGACGGTGACAGCGATAATCGGTAAGTCTGGGGGATCCCTGGGGATCCGCAGGCGGGCTTTGTGATTGGCAAGGATCTCTCACGCATCAGCTAGGAAATTTTCCCGGAAAGATGCGGCGGATCCTACGAGCACAAGTTCTCACAACACGAAAAAGAGAAAGGAATGGATGCGGCATTGGCTTTAAGGCGAAACCGCACAAAGATTGTTCGCAGATTGCGCCATCCAATTTTTCGTCAGATGAAACAAAAAACGGGGTGAATACTTTGTGTATTCACGAGTATTTTTGTGAAATATGACGGAAAAGATGCGCCGCGAAGCAAGTCCCCGTGGGACAAGCAAGATGCGTACAAAACCAAAATGTGGTCTTTGTGCGGTGGTGCCTTAACACTGGTGCCGCATGCTGTCGGTATGAAAACGATGGGAATTATGGATTTGTTCCGTCAGATCGAGACAGGGGCGGACGGCAGGCTCCGGGGGAAGCTCAGCTGGATCGTAGCGGGGCTGGGCAACCCAGGACTGGAATATGAATGGACGAGGCACAACGCTGGGTTTCTGGCACTGGAACAGCTGGCACAGCAGTGCGGCGTAACGCTTTCACAGATGCGGTTCCAGTCGGATTGCGCCGAGGCAATGGTGGGGGCGGTGCGCTGCCTGCTGATGAAACCAGCGACCTATATGAATCGCAGCGGCGATGCCATTGCAGCGGCGGCACAGTTCTACCGTATTCCGTCAGAACGGGTGCTGGTGATTTATGATGATATTTCTCTGCCGCCAGGCAGACTGCGCATTCGGCGCAAGGGTAGTGCTGGTGGCCACAATGGCATCAAAAGCATTATTGACCAGTTGGGTACAGAGCAGTTTCCCCGCATCCGAGTGGGTGTAGGCGCAAAGCCCGATCCCCGATATGACCTGGCAGATTGGGTGCTGTCAAAATTCACAGAGGAGGAACGCACGGCGCTGCGTTCGGCACTGGAAGCGGCGGCAGAAGCGGCGAAATGGATCACTGCCGGGGAGATCGACCGTGCCATGAATCAGTTCAGCCACTGAGTAGCGCGTGTTCATATAAAACAGGGCAATATCGCACAAAGATCGTGTGTCAGATGCAAGCAGCTGGCGTGCAAAACCGTCAGCCGCCTTTTGTGCGGTGTTGCCATAGATTTGCGTATAGGCACCAAGCGCTAGATCATACGTTATGAACCAGATAGCGATAGGGGGAGGAGACAGCCATGAAATTTTTTCAGGAAACCTTTGCGGCGCTGAAAGCATATCAGCAGCTGCAAAATGCGTACCGGGCGGGGACATCCCCCGTTTCTTTTACGGGCGTGGCACAGATTCACAAGGCACACCTGCTGACGGCACTCTGTGCCGAAACCGCCCCCATTCTGGTGGTGACAGCAGATGAGGCGGAGGCAAGGCGGCTTTGTGAAGATGTCAATGGAATGCTCGGCAAACAGGCGGCGTGGACGTTTCCGGCAAAGGAGCTGACGCTGATCCCGGCAGAGGGCATGACCACAACATACGTACACGCCCGCCTGGCGGCGCTGACTGCTCTCCAAAGTGGAGACTGTCGTGTGGTGGCTGCCAGTCTGGAGGGGCTGGCACAGCCTACCATCGCACCGGATATGTTGCGGGCACATACGCTGCATCTGAAACGGGATGATACCATCGATCTCCACCAGCTGGCGCAAACGATGTGCGACAACGGCTATGTGCGCAGCGAGAGCGTTTCAGGGGCGGGACAGTTCTCTGTACGGGGCGATATCCTGGATATTTTTCCCGTGCAGATGGAAGCACCAGTGCGGTTAGAATTCTGGGACGATACCATTGACTTGATGACACAGTTCGACCCGGAGAGCCAGCGGCGCACAGAGCCGTTGGAGTCGGTGGTGATCCCGCCGGCGCAGGAGACGCTGTGTGTTCCGGAGACATTGGCGCAGGCGATTCGAACGCTCGGGAAATCCTTGCGCAGCCGCCGGGCGGATCTGGTGCGGGAGAAACTTTATCGCGATGCCGACCTACTGGCATCGGGCGTGACGCTGGCGCATATAGATAAGTATGCGCCGCTTTTGTGGGACGGTGCGCCGCCGTTGGTCTGCGACTATGGCATTGCATGGGTCTGCTTTAGCGAATATGGCGCAATCATGGAGACGCAGCGGGGATTGATGGCGCAGTATCACGAGGACTGTCGGCTGCTTCTGGAATCGGGCGATCTTTGCCGGGGGCTGGAAGGGTACTATCAGACACCGGCGGAACTGGCACTGCGCCTGCAAGACAAGTTCCAGCTCTATCTGAGCAATTTTTTGCAGGGCGGTGAACACGTGGCGTTTCAGAAGCTGCTGCAAGTAGAGGCCTTGCAAAATGCCCCATGGGGCGGGGAACTGCGCCAGTTGGTGGAAGATCTGCGGGCGTATGCGACACAGGGCTACTGTACTATGCTGTATGCGGGCAGCGAAAAAACACGCTCCATCTTGCAGAACGATCTGTTGGAAAGCGGCATTCGCTGCGAACTGGCAAAGCCCGACAGCACTTGGCAGGCGGGGGTGGTCTATCTGTATGCCGGCAGTCTTTCGGGCGGCTTTTCCTATCCGGAGATCAAGACGGCGTGTATTACCCAGACGAGAACGCTGCACACCGCCAGCGGGAAAAAACGGAAACATCGCCGAGGAGAAGAAATTCGCACCATTGCAGACATCACGCCGGGTGATTTGGTGGTACACACGAAATATGGCATCGGTCGTTTCTTAGGTATCCAAAAGCTGGAGATGGAGGATGTGACAAAGGATTACATTACCATTGAATATGCCGGGCAGGAAAAACTGTATGTACCGGTGACCCAGCTGGATATGGTGGCGAAGTATGTGGGCGGACGGGACGGCGCGCACGTGCGGCTGAACCGACTCTCCTCGCCAGAGTGGCAAAAGACCCGGAAAAATGTGCGAAGAGCCGTACAGGATATGGCAGACCAGCTGTTGGCTCTGTATGCCAAGCGGGAAAAGACGGAGGGCTTTGCCTTTTTGCCGGACGATCCGCTTCAGCATGATTTTGAGGCACGCTTTCCCTATATGGAGACGGAGGATCAGCTGGCGTGCATCGACGAGATCAAACGAGATATGGAGCGCGCACGTCCAATGGATCGGCTGCTTTGCGGAGATGTGGGCTTTGGAAAAACGGAGGTGGCACTGCGCGCGGCGATGAAGTGCGTGATGAGTGGAAAACAGTGCGCCATCCTCGTGCCGACCACAGTACTGGCCATGCAGCACTATCAGACCGCTGTGCGGCGATTTGAATCGTTCCCGGTGAATGTTGTCATGCTGTCCCGATTCGTACCCGCAAAGAAACAAAAGGAGATCCTAAAGGAGATCAAAAGCGGCAAGGCGGACGTGATTATCGGGACCCATCGGATCGTGCAGAAAGATGTGCAGTTTCATGCACTGGGGCTGGCGATCGTGGATGAGGAACAGCGATTCGGCGTGGCGCATAAAGAAAGATTCAAGGAGATGTTCGCCGGGGTGGATATGCTGACACTATCGGCAACGCCTATTCCTCGGACATTGAATATGGCGATGAGCGGCATCCGGGATATGTCTGTTATCTCACAGCCGCCTCAGGATCGCTATCCCGTCCAGACGTATGTGATGGAGTACAGCGAGCCGGTGATCTTCCAGGCAATCCAGCGAGAGCGCAAGCGCGGCGGCCAGGTGTATTATATCCACAACCGGGTGGACACCATTGAATGGACGGCGTCAAAGCTGCAGGCGCATCTGCCCGATGCGCGGATCCTCGTAGCGCACGGCAGAATGGGCGAGGCAGAATTATCTGAAATTTGGCGAAAGCTGGTGGAACACGAGGCGGACATCCTGGTTTGTACGACCATCATTGAAACCGGCGTGGATGTGCCCAATGTGAATACGCTGATTATTGAAAACGCCGACTGTTTTGGATTGAGCCAGTTGTACCAGCTGCGGGGCAGAGTGGGGCGCTCTAATCGGCGTGCCTATGCCTATTTCACCTTCCAGCGGGATAAAGTGTTGCGGGAAGAATCCCAGCGGCGGCTGACGGCCATGCGGGAGTTCACCCAGTTCGGCAGCGGCTTTCACATCGCGCTGCGGGATCTGGAAATCCGGGGCGCCGGGAGTTTGCTCGGTGGGAAACAGCATGGCCATATGGAGGCAGTGGGGTATGATATGTACCTAAAGCTTTTGGGTGAAGCCGTGGCAGAGGCAAAGGGTGAGCCGGTGCGGACGGTGGCAGAGTGTACGGTGGACATCCAGATAGATGCCTTCATCCCAGACGCATATATGGAGAGTCTTAGTCAGCGACTGGATATGTATCGGAAGATTGCCAGCGTCCACAATCGGGAAGAGGAGCTGGATTTGCTCGATGAACTGGTAGACCGCTATGGAGAGCCACCGAAGGAAGTCATCGGGTTGGTCACCGTGGCGCGGCTGCGCAATATGGCGGCTCAGCTGGGGATTACCGACATTGTCCAGCGCAGCGGCAGTCTGCTGTTTTATTTGGCACATCCCACGCCGGAGATGATTGGGGCGCTAACCCAAAAGTACCGCAGCGGCGTGCAGTTTGGCAGCGTAGGACATCCATATCTAGGTGTTCAGCTGGATGATGCCCTGCCGTTGGTGCGGATACAAGAGGTGCTGGAAATTTTAGAAAATTCTTCCAAATCTGGATGAATCCCCCAGAAAATCCCGTCGCCTTTGTGCGGGATTCGGCGAAATACACGTTTTTTTTGCGGGAATTTAGGCAAAATGTGCATGGACACTGGAGAAAAAGTGTGCTATAATGGATAATATGAATACGATGCACAGTGCAGTCGCACGGTGCTTTATCAGGAGGAGATTACTATGAAGATGATGAAAAAGATGCTGGCAGCACTTTCCGCTGCGGTTGTGGCAGGTCTGTCAGTTGCATCCTTTACCGCAAGTGCGGCAGTTGATTGGAACGGCTCGGACGAAGGCCCTTATGGTGCTTATCTGTGCTTCCAGGTCGGCGGCGACGCCTTGTGGACACCAGATGGCTCGGGCAATAAAGACACCGCTACAAATGTTGCAAGTGTTGAATTTACCGGCGATGGACAGTATACCGTCAGCGCAACCGTGGCCAATGGTTCTGGCACCATCGAGTTGCTCCTGCTGGAGACCAATATCAACGCCTATGCTTTTGCGCCAGAGGGTGCTTCTATAACACCGGGTTCGTTGCCGACGGACTGCACGGCCAACATCACCATCGATGAGGTGCGTGTGGATCAAGTGGCAGGCAGTTCACAGGTGATCTCCTATGGCGGTCCGTCTGACGGCGCACTTCGCTGCAGCGACAACGGTTCTACTATCCGTGTGAATATGCTCAATACATGGACGACACCGTCTGTATCGGACATTCCATCAGATCTCAGCAGCATTGGCGGTTTGGCGGCTGGCGATACGATCGTAGTGACCTTTACAGTCAGCGGTATCAATGCTGGCGGCGGCACAGCGGAGACAACAGCGCCGGCTGAAAATTCGCAGGGCGATACAACTACTTCCCCGGCTGGTGGCGGGGCAGACGATACCACCACTGCCGCAGCGACCAATGCGGATGGTACGCCGGCTACCACAGCAGCTTCGGGCGCTTCTACAAATGCCAACAATAATAACAGAAATTCCAATTCTAACAACAGTTCCAGCAATTCCGGTAGTTCCAATAATACATCGACTGTTTCAGAGACAAGCGACTTTGGCGTTGCCGCAGTCGTATTGGGCGCAGTAGCAGCTGCTTCTCTGGGCGTGGGTGCTTATACCATAATCAGAAGAAAGAAGTAATCGCGCAGATCTGTGAAAACAGGCGTGGTGATAAAACACACATAGCGCGTCGATAAAATGACAAAAACAAAATCCCTGCCAGAACCAATGGTTTCGGCAGGGATTTTTGACTGTATTGGCTGCGTTTTTACTGTCCGGCGTAGAAATCCCGCTGGCGTACGGCCAGTTGGTCACAGCGTTCATTTTCCGGGTGGCCGGCGTGTCCTTTGACCCAGTGGAAGGTGACTTCATGGCGTTCGCGTAGTGGGAGAAGTTTTTGCCATAGGTCTACGTTGAGGGCGGGCTTTTTGTCGGCCTTGATCCAGCCCCGCTTCTGCCAACTATAGACCCAGCCCTTGTTGATGCTGTCGCAGACATAGCGGCTGTCGGTAGTGAGGAGTACCCGGCAGGGTTCTTTTAAAGCGGAGAGGGCGGCAATCACACCGGATAGTTCCATGCGGTTGTTCGTTGTCTCGGCTGCGCCGCCGGAAAGTTCCTTCTCTGCACTGCCATAGCGCAGGATGGCACCCCATCCGCCAGGACCGGGGTTCCCGCTACATGCTCCGTCTGTAAAAATTTTGACTGTTTTCATGCTATATGCTCCTGTGAAAGATTTTTATCGATATTATATCATAAAACATCTAAAATTCCAATAACCAATTATAAATTTAAAATCTTTTATTATCTTAAAACCGCTTAGTTACTGCACTTCAGTGCTATAATGCCTAATAATTCGTAGAACAAATAATATCGAATTGATATTCAGTTCTACGAATTATTCTACAATTTTGAAAATACATTTTTTTCAGATTTTTTAAGTTCTACGATTTTTTGTAGAACTTTTACTGTTCGTCTGAAAAATATACTGTAGATTTCGGTTTTCTTCCTCTTTTGACATTTCTCGATATTTCTGTCGAAGTTTCAATGCCTGTTTCCGAATCTCCTAAAATACTTGTTATCATATCAGCTGATTCTATTCTCGAACTAAAGTCCAAATGGGAATATATATTTGCTGTTGTTTGGAAATTTGCGTGTCCTAACCAATCCTGTATAGACTTCAAAGGAATATGGTTGGCTATAAGCAAACTTGCACAAGTATGTCTTAAGTCGTGAAACCGCAAATGCTTGAGTTCATTCTTTTTGACAACATAACCGAAATGCGAAGTTACATATTCAGGCGTAATCAAAATCCCAAAATCATCTGTACATACAAAATCAAGATAATCTTTACAGTAACCGTCACGAAGAAGCTTTCTGTAATAGTCTCTTTTGTCTTTCTGCTTAATCAACAGTTTCTCAATATGTGGAATTAAAGGCAAGGTTCTTCTTGTAGAGTTGGTTTTTAACTTATCCTCGCATATGGTTTTACACTTTCCCATTTCATCCATATATGTAATAACTTTTCTGCGAATGGTAATTGTTTTCTGCTCAAAATCTACACTATCCCACTGTAATCCAAGAATTTCACTTCTTCTCAGACCATAGTATGCGGCAATGTGTACGACAAGTTCCATTCTGTCATCCTTAAATGCTTTAAACAACGTTTCAAGCTCGGATTTGTTATAGAATGTTGCTTCACGTCGTTCCGATTTTGGCAAATCAACTCTTGAGGTTGGATTGAAAGGTATCAGGTCAAGCTTAACAGCGTATTCAAACATATTATGCAGACACAGATGACGGTTTTTCATCGTGCTTACCTTTGCACCTCTGCTGATAATGCTGTTATAATAATCCTGAATATCTATCGGTCTTATATCCTGTAACTTGGCATTTCTTTTACCAAAGAATGCTTTTGCGTCTTTTATACCACTGCAATAGCACTGGTAAGTCAGCTTTGCAACTCTCTGTTTTTTGAAATCAAGCCATTTATCCATAAACCCGATAAAATCAATTTGTTCATTCACAGGTTCAGCTTCCGACTCTACAGTAACAGGTTGTTCCGTTTTCATTCTGACGTCACATTGATTTTCAAGAACAAACGAATTATAGTATTCAGCAACAATTAGTTCTGTTACAGCTGTTACTTCCTTTTTCTTTGTTCCCACATTCAGACCTGTCGCAATCCATTTCTTTTTGTACTTGCCATCTTCACTCTTATAGTTGATAACCACATAGAGTTTGTTTTTCTTTTCATAAACCTTGTAATTAAAGGGCAGACTTGCCATCATTGTAACTACCTCCTTGATGTAGCTTATGGTAGAAGTCTGTCGCTGACATATATATTATAACGCAACAGATGCTTCTTTTCAAGTTGGTTCTACCAATATATTTTTAAATATAATAAATTCAGCTACATACACCGGAGAATATATTCAATTACAGATATTTTTGGTACTTTCACGGAACGGGAACACGGGATTTTTCTAAGCTCACCATTTTTGACAAGCTCATAGGCTTTGTCTTTTCCAATACCAAGCATTTTACAGATTTCCTTTATTCCAACTACATCAGGATATTCCGAAAAAATACTGTTGCAAGCACGAACGCTCAGATACCTTGTTGACATATTATTACACTCCTGTTTTGCAATTACTTTGTGTTTCTGATATTCATTTTTCAAGATGCTACAGGATAATACTTTTTGTTTTAAAAATATTCCCCTATAATACACCCGTAAAAAACAGCTTAAATCAACCTCGAAAAATCAAAAAATCATTTCAATTCCAATGTTTTGTAGCATTGCACAAACTAAAACATTAATTATTAGCGAGATTTCATATATACTTATCCCTTGATAATCAATCTTTCTCAGTAAGATTGAAAAAATGTTGCAGCTCGTTCTGAGATAATCTGCTGTAACAAGTTTTTTACCGGTAAGTATATTATAAACCATAATTTTCTGAAAGTAAAAGGACATTTTTGTCCACAATTTTTACAAGTTTACTTACAGAAAACAGCGTAAAAACAAGGCTTTTGAATTATAGAGAATTAAAATTCTATAATTTCTACGGACAAATTTGTCCATTTATTGAAATTTATAAAAGAAAAATCTGCTGCATTTCCTTTCGGATTTGCGGCGGATTTGTTTTTATTATCATGTTATGCTTTCGACAAGATTAGTTAGTAGGATATTTTCAAAATCAGAGAGCCTGAAGGCTCAAAATGAGAAATGCCCGAAAGGGCAAATTTCAATCCCAGCAAGCTCGGTATCACCGCATTACATTTTTTCAAAATAATCGCTGATACACGCTTGTTAGGGGGAAACCCCTAAGACCCCAAATCAGATGCTTTCACAAGCATAATTTCAAAGGAAAAGTATGAATAAAAAGGAGCACCCTTTTACAAGAGTGTTCCGATAAAAACTTGGAATGATTATTTATGTTTTTCCTTATATTCCTTTAACGCCGTCTGGAGCAGTTTATTCACGCTTATACCCTGAGATTGTGCATAGGCTTTCAGAGCTTCACGCTCTCCCTTTGGAACATAAAAAATGATAGAATCATAGTTATCCTTAGTGTATCGCTGATTGGAAGAAATTTTCTGCTTGTTGTTATGCTTTTTCTGACAATCCTTGCAGCACTTCTGGAAACCGCTTGTAACGATATAAGTATTATTGCACTCCGGGCAAATTTGTGTACTTCCAATGGCTATAGATAACCCTGCTTTCTTCTTTTCTGCATACGCTTTATTTCTCAAAACCTGTGCCTTATCCCTGCAATAAACGCAGTATTTCGCCCTGTTTGATGACGATTGAAATTCATCACCACATATAGCACAAATGTGTGTAAACAAGTAATATCCCCCTTAAAAAATTTTTTATATTATATTATTTTATCATAGTGATGCTATTATGTCAAGTATAATAACATTAGCAAACTGCACTGGGAAACTGCTAAAATTATTGCACTACTTACAAAGTAAAAAATCATTATAAAATTATACTTGACAATAATATTATCCAATTGTATAATATTATCACAGCAAAATTAAAATTACAGATATCAATTACGAAAAAAGTGAGGTTTTTATTATGATTTTTAAAAGTGAAAAATGGCAGTTTGATACTGACAGCATTACTGTTACAGATTTAAAAAACAGCAATACACGCACTTTCTACGCAGACCATATCAGATACCATATCAAATATACTTGTGAGAATTATCCAGAAAGGTTACAGAAACTCGTTGACAATGAAGATATTCTTACATACCTTGAGGAATTTGACATAAAGGTAACAGACGCTATTTGCGACCAGACCGATTTACTTATGGAAAATAATAAAGAGTATCAGATTGCCGTTGAAACAGGTAATCTGATTGATGTCGGCTCTATCGGGAATATGCTTAGAGAAAATGCGAAAGAGGTTGTATATAAGTATATGGTTTATGTTTGATTAGCAATAATTATAAGTAAAAACTGCCCTGATAAAGGCAGTATCGCTTAATTGTGCGGTGCTGATATGCAGAGTAATCATAACAGATATTTTTATAAATTACAAAAAATGACTTATATGCAATAAAACAAAAATCAGCTGAAACCATAAAAAGTTCAGCTGATATTTTATTCTATTTCCTGTTCCAGACTATCGAACTCTTCGGAGCTGAAAAATTCGCCAAGTGACATTTCAAGACCATCGCATAAAATCTTAATTGTTGTGATTGAAACATTTTGACGAGATTCATCAAATAAGCTGTAGACCGTTGACGGAGTAATACCTGCTATATTAGCAAGCTCATTCGTAGCTATATTTCTCTCTTTACATATATTCTTAAATCTATTTACAACTGCATTCTTTACAGCATACATATCAATCACCAACTTTCCAATTGTTATCATTATACATTTTTGTACGTTTATGCGTATATTGAATGAAAATGATATAATTCGGTTGAGGTGATATTTGTGGGAAAAGAAAATACTGCGATGTTTATCGGACACAGCCAATGCTATAATCTGAACATGACAATGCTGAAAGAAAAAATTATATTTCTAATTGAAAGCGGAATTGATACTTTCCTATCAGGCGGAATGGGTGAGTTCGACCGAGTAGCCGCACATGAAGTTCATCAGCTGAAAAGACAATATCCGCACATAAAGAACAAACTTGTTATTGCTTACCTTGATGCAAAAATTGATGATAGAGAATTATACGACGAAATTGTATTTCCTGAAGGACAGGAATTATGCTACTACAAAGCTGCTATTCCCAAACGTAACAGATATATGGTAGAAAGTTCTTCGTATGCAATATGCCACATTACTCATAGCTGGGGCGGTGCAGCTGCAACATATGCGCTGGCAAAGAAATATGGCATAGAGATTATCGCCATATAAACTCATTGCAATCACGCCTAAAATATGCTATAATTATTCTGAATAATTGTACATTCTTCTATGGGAGGACAAACTTATGACCGTAAGCAAACAGAAAACTGCCGCAAAGAAATTTTCAGAATACTGGAAAGACAAGGGCGATGAAAAACAGGAAACTGCACGTTTCTGGATAGAATTGCTTGGCAACGTGCTTGGTATTACCGACCCAACGAAATTTATCGAATTTGAAAAGCCTGTTATCGTTGAGAAAAATCAAAAATATATTGACGGCTATATTTCATCAACCAAAGTCCTCATTGAACAAAAGGGTGCACACGTTAAGCTTGGGCGTACTGCTGTGCAGTCAGACGGGGAAAAGCTGACACCATACGGACAAGCCTTCCGCTATAACAATTACCTGCCTTATGAAGAAAAGGCGAAATGGATTATAGTTTCCAACTTCAAAGAAATTCTGATTTATAATATGAATACACCTAACGGCGAGCCTGAGCAGATACTCCTCAAAGACCTGCCTAAAGAGCTGTACCGTCTGGAGATACTTGTAAAAACAGATAGTGAGCATATCCAAAAGGAAATGGAAGTTTCCTTGCAGGCAGGAGAACTTGTAGGTAAGCTGTATAATGCAATCCTGAAGCAGTACAAAAATCCTGACTCTCCCGAAAGCTTAAAGAGCCTTAATATGCTTTGTGTTCGTCTTGTTTTTTGTTTGTACGCTGAAGATGCAGGAATTTTCGGAATGCATGCTATGTTTCATGATTACTTAAAGCAGTTCCCTGCAAAGCATATAAAAAATGCTCTTAAAGAGCTGTTTAAAGTTCTCAACCAGAAAGCTGAAGAACGTGATGATTACCTTGATGATAACCTTGCAGCATTCCCTTATGTCAACGGTGGTCTTTTCAAGGACGAGGATATCGAAATTCCGAATTTTACAGAAGAAATAATGGAAATTCTGCTTGAAGACGCAAGTGCAGGATTTAATTGGGCAGATATTTCACCTACCATTTTTGGTGCGGTATTTGAGTCAACTCTCAATCCTGAAACCCGTCGTTCAGGTGGTATGCACTACACCTCAATCGAGAATATTCACAAGGTTATTGACCCCCTGTTTCTTGATGAATTAAGAGCAGAATTTGATGATATAAAGCAGATGAAACAGGCTAACAAACGTAAGGATACACTTGAAAAATTTCAGACAAAGCTTGCAGGTTTAAAGTTTCTTGATAAAGCTGTTACGAGATTGATACAAAGAACATCGCAAAGTCCCTTGAAATCAAGGCTTTTCGCAAATCGGCAGACCGTTGAGGTCTTATTTTTTTGCCCTGTTGCAGACAGCTTGAAAGTGAACGGGTGCAAAATTTAACGAACATAGAGCAGTTCGTTGAATCATAGAAAAAGCCCCGACTCGTAGTGAGTCGGGACGTTCAAGCATTTATGCAATTAAATGTTAGAACATTAAATACATAATACCAAAATGGACAAACGAGCATTTATCAAATACCTGTCAGCATGGGCTGATACTCTTATCGGAGAATAATCATACAACTGAATGGAATACAACTCCTTAAACAAAATAGTGAAAAATCGCACCATTTCAACAGAAAGGTGCGATTTCTGATTTCCCCTAAACCCAAGAAAAACTACAAGTGAATAGCAAAGGAATTGTTACTATAGAAAATACAGTTTCAGATATCCATTGAAACTGAATCATATCATTCGATAAAATTATCAAAATATTAAAACTCAACATGGTTTTCTGCACAGAATAGATTTTTGAAACAAGCAGAGAGGTAACTGCTTGTTACCTGCCTGCCAGTCTATGGATTTTTATGAAAACTGCCACCAATCCAGTTCAAGACTGCCACTGAATACAAAATACAGATCTTGAGTGCCACTGACACTGTTGACGGGGACGGTGATTTCGGAAAGGCTTCCTGATACCTCCGCATAGCCGATGACTGTACCTGTGGGGCTGCCTGTGCAGATCTTGATCGCACCGCCGCCGGAGGAAGCAGTCCTTAATGTCAATTCCGTACAGCCATTTGCAAAATTCACACCGGACACCTTGATCCAGTCGCCGCTGTCAATTTCGCTTACAACGGTATCACCAACGCCGCTAACATTGATGCCGGCTTGATCGGACATGGTTTCGGCCTGCACCTTCTCATAGGGGTTGAGCGTTTTCAGCTGTGCAATGCCTGCCATTGTTCCTGTCACGCTGTTGAAGCTTGTGCCGTTCATAGTGATGACATCCACCTGCGGACTTCTGTAGTTACCCGTGATGCCCATTGCAGCCTCTACTGCACGGGCATGATAGAATAGGTACAGCTGTCCATTCAGTTCAACGATGGAGTGATGATTGTTGCCGTACAGCCCAAAGAAATTACCCTGATTTTTGAACAGTTCACCGCCGTAGCTAAACGATCCCATAGGACTGTCGCTGACCATATACTGAATCGCACCGCTGGTCATACCATAGCTGTTGCCGCTTGTATTCCAATTGGAGCAATAGGTGTAGTAATACTTGTCACCGATCTTGTTGATACCGGAATCCTCAAACAGGTAGGGGACATCCAGTACCTGTGGATCGCCTGCAAGGCTGATCATATCATCGCCAAGCTTTACCACTCTGGCTGTTCCCGGATTTGCCTGCATTCCATCTGGCACTCCACCGCCGAAATAGAGGTAACCCGTGCCGTCATCATCCACAAATACCGCTGGGTCAAACAGCCATGTCACATTCGAGCAATTCGGAGTAGAACGAGTGATCAATCCATGTCCCAGCGGATCGCTCCACGGACCCGTAGGAGAATCTGCGGTAAGAACACTTACACCGTTACCGCCGTTGCAGAAATAGAGGAAGAATTTCTCCTGTCCATTAATCGTTTTGTGAGTTGCACAGGGCGCCCATGAGTTCGTTGCCCATGTCGCCGCACCGGAAGAACCGGCGACCTCAATTGCACCGTGATCCGTCCAGTTGACCATATCGTCGGAGGAGATGCAATTAATCTTATTTACCTGTGCGTAAGTGTTTTCTACCACATTGCCGCTACTGTCGTATTCGATCACATCATTGGTAGTATAGACATAAACTCTGCCATTGTACTCCATTACACCGGGATCCGCACCGAATCGCTGTGTGAACAGAGGGTTATTTTCTCCCTCATTCTTATAGCTTTCCGCAATGGTTACCGTACTGAAAAGCTGTTCCATTGCAGCGGTATCAATGACCTTTTCGGCAACAGGGAATTCTGTAATTCTGACAAGGAGGTAATCCTGCAGAAGCTGAATATCCGTTATATCAAATTTACCGCTCTGATCCACATCCGCTGCGACCTGTGCAGACGTGCTGTCAAAGCCGTCTGCGTAGTATTTCTTCGCCTGCGCCAGATCAAAAGCATTGATCACGCCGTCAAAATTCACATCGCCGAGAATGATATTCTTTGCCCCTGCGCCCAAAATGTAAGTGCCTGCCACCGCACCGATGGCTTCATCAATGTAGAAGTTCGCAGTGCTGTCCGCTGTTTCCACATAAAGCTGCATGTCGCTTGCATCCGATGGGATCTGATAATTAGTATTGGCAAGCTGCACCCATTCTCCCTTTACGGCAGTTGCTTCCGCGATAGTGGAATATTGTGTTTCGCCATTTGCATCGGTATACTGAAGCTTGAGGTAGAACGGTTCTGTAGTATCGCCGTCAAAATACATGGCATTTACGCTGAAGCTGTATTCATTCCCGGGAACAAATGCCTTAGGATTCAGTGTTCTGTATACGCCATTCCATGCAGCGGTTCGTTCCTGTACGAGGAGGGCTTCGCTGCCCACATAAGCAGTTCTGCCGCTTGTCAGAATCGTTGCATCGCCTCGTCCCTGCCAGCTATCTGTGTCTCCCTCAAAGGTGCTGTGGAAATACCAGCCATATTCATTTGGCTCAATTGTACCGTAACTGCTGCCGTCACCCCATTCGGATTCAGGGATCATTGCCATAAGAGTGGTATAGGCAGCCTTAGGTTCGTTATTGGTATCATAAAGTAAAGGGGCGTTTTCTGTTTTGATCCATGTATTGGCATCGTTTGGTCCCCACATACATACGGCTGTGACCTCTCCTGCATAGTTTCCGTCATTGATGTCCATTGCAGCCTGGAAGATCGCCTCATATTTTTCAGCCTGCTGCTGAAGTGTATAGGTACCTGCCTCAATGCTGATGTCAAGCTCGGTAATCTGCACTTCGCAGCCGATGGAGGCATATTTCTGCAGAGCGGTTGTGTAGGCTGAAACGCCTGAAAATCCGTCATAATTTGCATTGATGTGGGACTGCATACCGATACCGTCAAGGAGTCCTTTTTCGTAAAGAGACTTGCACATTTCATAAATACAGTCACGCTTGTGATCCCAGTATTCATTGTAATCGTTATAGAACAGCTTGCAGTCCGACGGTGCATACTGTCTTGCATAGGTGAACGCCTTCTCGACAAAACTGTTATCGCCGTAAACAGATACCCATGCAGAGGTGCCGTTTGTCACGTTGTTGTCGCCTGCTTCTCTTGCACCGCCATGATTAGCAGTTCTGTTGGAATCATCGCTGACAACCTCGTTCACAACGTCATAGGCATAAAGATCAAGCTCAGGATACTGCTCTTCTATCAATGCAAACAGGTTCTTGATATAGCTTTCCATACGGGCATCCATAACATCTGTGGAAACCCATGCACCATTTGCATCATAATTTTCTTTGAAAAACCATGAAGGCGTCTGGCTGTGCCATACGAGTACATGACCTCTCATGCCAATGCCATTCTGAATACAGAAATCCATAATAGCAGCCGCATTATTGATCGTGACACCAATATTGGTTCCGCTGCACTGGGACTGTACCATTGTTGCATCGGGTTTCATTTCATTCTCGCACTCAATACTGTTATAATCCTTGAGAACACTTGCTGTAATTGCAGAGTTCTGAACGGTTGTACTGTTCAGAATATTTCCCACCCTGAAATAATTTGCAAATGCGTCTTTGAGTCCCTGTTCCTCAGAAGCTGCGTAAACCGTATCCATAGAAATTTTTTCTTCTGATGTCACAAGAACCTCGTCGAAATAAAAATCGTTTGTACTGTCCGTTGTGATCGTCAGACGGAACTCATAGCTGTTTTCAGGAGCAGTATATTCTGCGGAAAGCTCTGTCCATTCTCCCGCTTCAGCATGGGCAGTGTCAAGTGTGACTACTGTTTCTTCTTCTGTTTCAAAGTCTATACAAAGCAGCTCCAACGTAAAATTCTCCGCGAATTCTGATTTTACCTGTACGCTGTAGGTATAGTCAACGCCGCCGTTCAGATAAAAGCCCTTTGAGGAACTTGCACCATCATCTGAGAACACTCTTCCCGAAACCTGCATACCTCTCGTACCGGCAAATCCACTGCCACTCACAGCGGACAAAACTACATTTTCAGTATTACCATACCAACCGTCATAATTCACCTCGAAATCGTTGTGAACCTGCTCTGCAGCGTAAACTTTCTCCACCGTGTACGGTATGAGTGACGCCATTCCAACACAGCAAACCAACGAAGTCACTGCAGCTGCAATTCTTTTTAATTTCATAATACTCCTCCTTTACGCCCAATTGCTACAAATTTAAAGAATTGATACATTCATTTTACATTATATTCCCACTTTCGTCAATTCATAAATGTGCTGTCATTTCAGCACTTTTGTGCTTAGATTTCTTGACTCTGCCGGCGAAATACAGTATAATTAAAGTGTAACCAGCATTGAAATAAGGAGGAATCCCTATGCGCATGGACGAAATCGGATATCATCACAGACATGACGAAACTTTTCTTATAGATCGTCCGAACGGTGCAGGAGATTGGCTATTTCTTGTAATCAAAGCTCCCGCTGTTTTTCGTATTGAAGGAAAGGATGTAAAAGCGAAAGCAAATTCGTATCTTCTTTACACGCCGGAGTATCCGGAATATTATCATGCTGACAACACAGAATATATTGATGACCGGATCCACTTCGGACCGGACGAAGAAGAAGAGTCATTGATTCGTGAACTGCTTCCCTTGAATACACCTGTATATCTCGGAGATATCGCTGCAGTTTCCAAAATTGTCCGTAATATGTGCTATGAGTTTTACTCTGCTCATATTCATCGACAACAGATCATGGATCTGTATCTGAAAATGCTGATATATAAAGTACATGAGCAAATCGAATCGCGGCAGCCATCAAAGGGATTTGCAGAAACACTTTACGGCGAACGACTTATGTGGGTCCGTGAATGTATCTACCGCTGGCCATACCGTGACTGGAGTATTGATGCAATCGCAGAAGAACTGGCACTCAGCCGTTCCCGTTTTCAGCATCTTTACAGTGACACCTTCGGTACAAGCGTTTCGCAGGATCTTATTCTGAGCAGAATACAATATGCCGCAAATCTTTTGAAACATTCAGATATGTCCATTGAAGAAATCTCAAACACCTGTTTATACAGTACTCCATCCTATTTTATACGACAGTTCAAGAAAGTCATGGGGGTAACCCCTAATACATACAGGCAGCAGAACAATTAACTTGAATTTTTTGTTGTGGTCAAGCATTTTTGTAACACTCTGACCTATTTTTTTAAACTGTAGGACTTATGCACCATAGCGAGCTTCGAAAGGCGTTTAATCCCGGTTGAGAATTGATTGCTTTCTGCAGAGTTCTTTTTGCCAGGTCTGCCGTCATGTGTTTATCAGTAATACTGGCGATAACGATTAGTCATATTCTGATTTGGCTTCATTATTTGTACGGCATTCTTCGCGAAACTCTTTTACCCAGATGGATATGCTTGCCTTGGATACTCCGTATTCAGCTGCAAGGCCTTTTAGGGTTCTTCCTTCCTCAAGATGAAGACGGACTATCTTCTTCCTGAATTCTGCTTCATAATGTTTATTCATTTTTCTTTTACCTCGTTTCCTCTTTTCATTATATCATATTAGGTCGAGGTGTTACAACTTTATTATAGCACATCATCTCCAAATTAAGATTCTATTTATAAAATTTGATTAACCTTACTTTTCGTCATCTATTCATTTTTATTTTTTATCAAAATTTGGCCATTGGAGTATGTATAACCATATGGAACGTTAACCTACCTTCTTCGGTCTGAATGATGTATGCCCGTAAAATCTATCCTTGAAATTCTCTGTATGAAATTCTTCCGGGATAAACAGTGCAGGGTCAAGAGCCTTCAGGTCTGTGTTCTCCATAAACTGACAGGTCAGAACGGAGTTGTAAATGGTTGTCAGCAGATATGCTGTCGGGTTTGTGATTTTCGTTGTTGAAAGCATAAGCCTTTTGAAAACATACTCAAGGTGTTCCTGTTTCAGCTTCATAAACTGAGCTTCGACAACGGAATGAGGAATATCCTGTCCGCCTATACGGACATACTTGTCATCGGAACAGATGCAGCTGACTATTACTCCGATAATCATATCAACTTCTTCAAGGTTTCTGGCAAAGGTTGGATTTCCGCATTTCAAATCCGATTCAGAACATTCTTCAAACAAATCCTCATACCACTCATATTCAAGATTTGACCTGATAAGATTATCAACAATTTCACGCTTCTGATTTTTGGAATTCAATCCATCAATCATTTCTTCTTTTGAGGCTTCCTCAAAAGATTGATTGATTGATATTTTATCAATATTTATTTTATTTTTGTTTATTTGATTATTATATATTTTATTATTGCTTGGCTTTTCAACATCTTGCATA
>CASDUD010000202.1 GCA_949283725.1 uncultured Ruminococcus sp. | reverse complement strand
CTGAAGAAGGAAGAAGGCGGCCGTCACACACCGTTCTTCAACAACTACAGACCGCAGTTCTATTTCAGAACCACAGACGTAACTGGTATCATCACACTGCCGGCTGACGTTGAAATGTGCACACCGGGCGATAACGTAGAGATGAACGTTGAGCTGATCTCCCCGATCGCTATCGAAGAAGGTCTGCGTTTTGCGATCCGTGAGGGTGGTAGAACAGTAGGCTCCGGCGTGGTAACTGCTATCAACGAGGACTAAGAAGTACTTTTGGTGCGTTCGTATGAGATAACCCTTCGGGGTTGATATAAGAGGGACAGGCTTATGAAAGCCTGTCCCTCTTTGTGTTTCTACATTGCTGCGCCGTGGAATTGTGCAAAGTGTATAAAAATGGGGCAAAACTTTTGCTATATTTTTGGGCGTACACCCGAGGATGATTCTTGCAATTTTGGCGGAGATACGGTATAATAATATCATAGCGGTGAAAAGTGGAGGGAATTCCCTAAAAGTGGGTACAAAATCCGGACGAAGGGCGGCATCTGCATGGAAGCGATGATGGGCACATACTATCATACAATTGATGCCAAAGGGCGGCTGAATTTTCCCACAAAATTGCGGGAACGGCTTGGCCATACATTTTATGTGACCAAAAGTCTCGACCAGCCGTGTTTAACGGTCTATGCAGCGCCGGAATGGACACAGCTATCGGCAAAGGTACGCGCATTGCCCGAGACGAAGGGCGGCCAACTGCGTCGCTGGCTGTTTTCGGGGGCAAGTATGCTTGTGCCGGATAAGCAAGGGCGTGTCGTAATTCCACAGGATCTGCGGCTTTTTGCCGGACTGACCCAGGAGGTTGTCATCATTGGAGCGGATGACCGGGCGGAAATTTGGGATAAAGCCCGATGGGATGCCTGGAATGCTTCGTTTGATGCCCAGCAGATGCTTGCCGCTTGGGAGGAACTGAACTTTTAATCAGAAGATATTTGAAAAATTTTGGTAGATTCGCCTGGACGACGGCGCAAAAGCCTCATGCAGTGGGCAATTTTGTACCAATGGTGCAGACATAATGAATTTTGCAGGAGGCAAATATGGAATTTGTACATATCCCCGTGCTGTTGGAAGAAGTGCTGGAAGGGCTGGCGATACAGCCCAATGGCATTTATGTGGATGGTACGGTGGGTGGTGCCGGCCATGCCCGTGCCATTGCCGGACAACTGACACAGGGCGGACGACTGATTGGGCTGGATCGAGATCCAGATGCAGTTCGCACAGCCAGCGAACGGTTGGCACCATATCCGGCAACGGTGGTGCATCGAAACTATGATGAAATGGCACAGGTGCTGGACGAGTTGGGAATTTCTGAAGTCGATGGCGTACTGCTGGATCTAGGCGTGTCCTCGTACCAGTTGGATGAGGCAGCGAGAGGTTTTTCCTATCATAATGATGCGCCGTTGGATATGCGCATGAGCCAGACCGGCATGACGGCAGAGGAACTAGTCAATACAGTGGAGGAAACGGAACTTTCCCGGATTTTATATACATATGGCGAAGAAAATTTTGCCCGTTCGATTGCGCGCAATATTGTGCGTGCGAGGGCAGAGAAACCAATTCACACAACGCTGGAACTGGCGGAACTGGTAAAGCAAAGCGTGCCGCTGCGGGTGCGCCGGATGAAAAATCCGTGCAAAAAGACGTTCCAGGCGATTCGTATTGCCGTGAATGGAGAGTTTGAACACCTCGAAGCGGGTCTACAGGCGGCGTTTTCTGTGCTGCGTCCAGGCGGGCGGCTGGCGGTGATTACGTTTCATTCACTGGAAGATCGAATGGTCAAACGGCAGTTTGCTACCTGGTGTCAGGGCTGTGTCTGTCCGCCGGATTTTCCGCAGTGTGTGTGCGGCCGGACACCGCAGGCAAAACTCATTACCCGCAAGCCGCTGATGCCCAGTGAGACAGAGCTATTGCAAAACAGCCGCAGCCGTAGTGCCAAACTACGTGTGCTAGAAAGGAGTCGCTGACCGAAAATGGCCAAAAAAAGCATATCGGGTGCGGGGCAGTGGGAGAAAAAGAGTCGGAAAATCCGTTTTTTTGTATTTCAATTTGATGCCAGCAAGCGGGGTGCTACGATACGCGTTTTCATTGTGGCTGCTATGGCGTTGTTTATGTTCAGTTTTGTCATTAATAGTTATGTGGAACTGAATGAGGTTTATTCTTCCATTTCTTCTGCGAACGCGGAACTTAATACGCTGCGCAGCGAGAATGTGCGAATGCAGACGGAACTGGAGGGCAAGGCGTCCATCAGCAATATCAAGGAATATGCGGAGCAGCGGCTGGGGCTGCAAAAGCTGGATAAATCGCAAATTCAATATGTAGAGATTCAACAGGAAGATGTTGTGACCATCGACGAGGAAGAGAGCAATATTTTCGTCCGCATCAAGCATAAGTTCGAAGATATTGTGGCATATCTGCGGGGATGAGTGGCATACAATGAATCGCAGGCAACAAGTGAAATTATTGGAATGGAACAGGTGGGGGTGACAGTGGATTCCCTGCCTGATTCTTTTCGCACGATATGCTTCTCATAAAGCAGACAGGCGTATAAAAGGTACATACATAGATAGAAACGGTAGAAGGATGGAGGTGCAGAACCATGCGTGTGGGTGCGGAAAAACCCGAAACGGATACAACAACTCCCCCGCATTCGGTGTCATCCAAAATGCGGCGGCGTTCCAGCATATGTCTGGCGATACTCATGGCACTGGGCGTGGGTGTGACAGGGAACCTGTTTAAGGTGTCAGTCATCGACAACGAAGAATATGAGACAATGGCGAACAATTATCACTTCGGCACCATGACCTTACAGGCAAACCGTGGAGCAATTTATGATGCCACAGGCAATGCCCTGGCGTGGAGTGCTACCGTGTACAATATTTATATGGATCCACAACTGTATCAAGAAGAGATGGCCTCCATCGAGGAAGCCAATGCCAAAAAGGAAGCGGCGGCGCAGGAGAATGGAGAGATTGCTGACAATCTGGTGGATCTAACCCAACTGCGTACATCCATTGTGCAGTTTTTGTCGGACAAACTGGAAATTGAAGCCAGTGAAGTAGAGACGGCCATGGAAGAAGACAGCCGCTATTATGTGTTGCAAACGCAGGTGGAAAAAAGTGTGGCGGATGAGATCACGGCTTATTTTGATGAATTGCAGCTGACGTTCATTGGAACGGAGGCAACGACGAAACGCTACTATCCGCAAAATGAATTAGCGGCAGCGGTGATTGGTTTTACCAATGGCGACGGTGACGGCCAGTATGGACTGGAGTATCAGTATGATGACTATCTGGCAGGTGTAGACGGTCGAGTGATTTCGGCGCAGGCCGCCAACGGGGAGGAAATGCCCTATCGCTATTCCACCACCTATGAAGCGGAGGATGGCGCGTCGCTCTATCTGACGATTGATTCGACGCTGCAATACTATCTGGAAAAGTCGCTGGAAGAGATGGTGCAGGATTTCCAGGTGCAGGACCGTGCCACAGGCATTCTGATGAATCCTAAGACTGGGGCGGTCTATGCCATGGCAACCTATCCATCGTATGACCCGAACAATCCTTCGGAAATTGCGGATCCGGTTGTAAAACAACAGTTGGCGGAGTTGCCGGAGGCGGAATATACGGATGCCTATCTAGAAGCGCGGGAAAAACAGTGGCGTAACAAGGCGATCAGTGAAATCAACCCGCCGGGTTCTACCTTTAAAATTATTACGACAGCGGCTGCACTGGAAGAGGATGCAGTGAATCTGGAGAGCGATACGTTCAACTGTACCGGCGTATTGCAGGTGCAGGATTTGGCAATCAAGTGTTCGAATACCAACGGACATGGTGTGCAGACGTTTACCCAAGCACTGACGAATTCCTGCAACCCAGCGTTTATGGAAATTGGTCTGCGTCTCGGTGTGGAGACATTCGGTTATTATCTCCAGGGCTTTGGGCTGTCGGAAAGAACAGGTATCGACCTGCCGGGTGAAGTGTCCGGTGTCTGCGTGACGGCGGATAGTATGTCTTTGGTTGACCTAGCATCGAGTGCCTTTGGTCAGACGAATGAATTGTCGGCACTGGAACTGATTACGGCTTATTCGGCTGCCATCAACGGCGGCGAACTGGTGACCCCCTATGTAGTGGATCATATCGTAGACAGCAACGGAAATACAGTGTTGCAAAATACGAAATCTGTGAAGCGTCAGGTGATTTCGGAGGAGACATCCAAGCAGGTGCGGGAACAGCTTCAGGCGGTCGTAGACAATAACCCAACGCATAATGTTTATATTCAGGGCTATCAGATTGGTGGAAAGTCCGGTACGGCAGAAATTCGTACTACCAGAGAAGTGGAGGACGACTATGTTTCATCCTACTGCTGCTTTGCGCCGGCAGATGACCCAGAGGTGATCCTGCTGATTCAGGCGGACTATCCCGACCCGGAGATTGGCTACTATGGCTCAAGAGTGGTTACACCGTATGCACGGAATGTCATGACAGAAGTGCTGCCCTATCTGGGTTTCTATCCGGAGTATACCAGCGAAGAGGCAGAGGAGCTGCACGTGAGCGTGCCATTGGTACAGGATGCCACTTTGGCAAGTGCTGAGGCAACACTGGAACAGCTGGGACTGACCTATGAAGTTATCGGCGAAGGGGATACGGTGCTGGAACAGTCGCCTATGACAGGTACGACGGTGGCGAAGGGCGGCAAGGTGCTGCTCTACACGGAGCAAGGTCAGACGAGAGATACGGTAGAGGTGCCAAATCTATTGGGACTGACGGTGGCACAGGCGAACGAGACGCTTGCCTACTATGACTTGAATTACGCCGTCATGGGGGCTTCTGCCAGCAGCGAGGGTGCAACGGTGCAGTATCAATCGGTGGAGGCAGGCAGCCAAGTGGCAAGAGGCACCTCGATTACATTGACCCTGATGGAGGGCGAAGTGCACGATTGATAGAGAACTTGTATTCACAAGATGCTACGGCAGCTTTTTGGCATCTTTGCCCTATGACTTTGCCCGAGATCCTTGCAATACATACCGTATTGCTGCGGCTTTCGTGCTTTGCCATGGAACAAACCTGCCCGTGTTCCTTGTGAAAACAGATCCAAAAATTGCTGTTGGGCAAAAGACGGCGGCGAAAATTGATATAGGTGATATCGTATAAAGCCGACAGGCGGCCTTTGTGCGGTGTTGCTTATACATCCACATCTCAGAAAGGGTGAGCGCAATGCGATTGTATGCACTGTTGGAAGAAAATGCAAAGACACAGCTGCCGGATCAGGAAATCACCGGGCTGACGGACGATTCCCGAAAAATCCAGCCGGGGATGTTGTTCGCCTGCATTCGGGGTGAACGGTTCGATGGCCACAGCGTGGCCGCACAGGTTTTGGAACAGGGGGCAGCGGCTGTACTCGTGGATCATGACCTCGGTCTGGGCGATCGTCAGATTGTGACGGCAGATACCCGGGCACTGTATGGGAAGCTCTGTGCCGCCTGGTTCGGTCATCCGGAGCGAAAGATGCATTTCGTGGGCGTGACCGGTACGAATGGTAAGACGACCATTACCAACCTGATTAAGCATATTCTGACAGAAAGCGGGCATACCGTGGGGCTGATCGGCACCATTCAAAATGAAATCGGCAGCCGGGTGATACACACTGACAACACCACACCTTTTGTCTATGATTTGATGGCACTCTATGCCCAGATGGCACAGGCGGGATGCGACTATGTGGTGATGGAGGTTTCCTCATTCGGGCTGGTGCAGCAGCGCATTGGCGAAACGCATTTTGATGTGGCGGTGTTTACGAATCTCACCCAGGATCATCTTGACTATCACGGCACGATGGAGGCGTACTATCAGGCGAAAAAATTGTTGTTCGATCGGTGCAGCTATGCCGTGGTGGATGTGGATGATGCCTATGGCAGACGGCTTTGTGACGAGATTACCTGTGATACATATACCTATGGTAGCCGGGATCAGGCAGATTTCTATGCCGATGCCATGAAACTGCGGGCGGATGGCACGAGCTTTTGGCTCTGCTGCGGCGACAAGTCTTATCCGGTGCATCTGCACCTGACAGGCATGTTCAATGTGTCGAATGCGCTGGCAGCGACGGCGGCGTGCCGGGCACTCGGACTTTCGATGCGGAAGATCTTGCAGGCGCTTGAGACGTGCCATGGTGTGCGGGGGCGGTGCGAAGTTATTCCCATCGATCGCGATTTCACTGTGATATGCGACTATGCTCACACGCCTGACGCCATAGAAAATATCCTGCGCAGTGTGAAGGAATATACCAAGGGGCGGCTGATCTGCTTGTTCGGCTGTGGCGGCAACCGGGATGCGACAAAGCGGCCGAAAATGGCAAAGGCGGCGGCGCGCTATGCCGACCTGCTGGTCATTACTTCCGACAATCCGCGGGATGAAGAGCCGGAGGCGATCATCGCAGACATCCTCACCGGGCTGGCAGATTCGACGGTGTCATATGAAGTGGTGGTTGACCGGAAGGACGCTATATTGCGGAGTATGCAGCTGGCGCAGCCGGGTGATATCATTGTGCTTGCCGGAAAAGGGCACGAAGATTATCAGATTTTAAAGGGCGGCGTGCATATTCCGATGGACGAACGGGAAATCGTGCGGCAGTGCTTGCCGCTTGTTCCAAAACGGCAGATAGGGCAATAAAAGAGATATGAGGCAGGGAGATGGAGCGCATGAAACCTTGGATGTTGTCAGAATTGGAGCCGGTGTTGCACTGTGCGATTCCGTGTGAAGCGGAAATCACCTATGTGAGTACCGATACACGGGACTTGCCGGCAGGGTGCCTGTTTGTGGCACTGCGGGGCGAACGATTTGATGGGCATGACTTTGTGAAACAAGCCATGGAGGCAGGGGCTGTGGCGGCAGTGACCGAGCAGCCCATTGAAGGCTGCCCCTGCCTGGTGGTCGAACATACCGGTCGAGCCCTGCTGCAAATTGGGGCGTTCTACCGAAAGAAATTCTCCCCGTTCTTAGTGGGTGTAACGGGGAGCGTGGGCAAGACGACAACCAAGGAGATGATTGCCTGTGTGTTGGCGGCGCAGTTCTGCACGCTTAAGACACAGGGGAATCTCAACAATGAAATTGGTCTGCCCAAGACACTGTTTGGGCTGGAAGCATGTCATGAGGCAGCGGTGATTGAGATGGGGATGTCACATTTCGGTGAAATCAGCCGTTTGTCCCGGACGGCGTGCCCGTCTGTGGGTGTCATCACCAATATCGGCTATTCGCATATCGAACACCTCAAGACGCAGGAGGGAATCCTCCAGGCAAAGCTGGAGATTCTCGACGGCATGGCGGCCGATGCGCCGCTGGTGGTCAACGGAGATGACCCACTGCTTCAGCCGTTGCCGCATGATCTCGAACGCCCGGTGATCACCTATGGGATGCACAGCCCACGTGCCAATGTGCGGGCGGTGGATATCGTGCGTAATGCACAGGGCAGTACCTTCTGTATTGAGACGGAAACGAAGGAAAAATATGCGGTTTCGCTGCCCTGTGCTGGCGATCATAATATTATGAATGCGTTGGCGGCGTTCTGCGTGGGGCGGCTTGCGCAGATTCCACCGGAGACGATTTGCCATGCACTGGAACAGTACCAGACGGTGGGGCTGCGCCAGAATATTTATGCCCGGGGCGCATATACCATTATCGCCGACTGTTACAATGCCAGCCCTGATTCTATGAAGGCAGCACTCACCGTGCTGCGCGATATGCCTTGTAAGGGGCGGCGTATTGCCGTGCTGGGCGATATGTTGGAACTGGGCGAGATGTCCCGTCAGCTGCATACGCTCGTGGGCGAGATGGTGGCTGCCAGTGAGGTGGATGCACTGTTTTGTTATGGAAAGGAATCGTTCTATATCGCCCAGCGGGCGGCGATGCAGAAAATTTCTGTCTTTCACACCGAGGATCCAAAGCAGCTGTGCCAGGTGATGCGCAACTATCTTCGCCCACGGGACGTGATCCTGTTTAAGGCTAGCCGTGGGATGCACCTGGAAACTTGTATAGACGTGATTTTTGAGCAGGAGGAGGAAAACCAAGATGCCGTTCTGGATTAATATACTCGTTGGACTATTGGCGTTTGTGCTGGCGGCACTTGGCGGAAAACTGCTGCTGCCTTGGCTGCATAAGCTGAAGTTCGGTCAGCCGATCAAAGTGGATTTTGGCCCAAAGTGGCACGCCAACAAGCAAGGGACACCGACTATGGGCGGCATTCTCTTCATCGTAGGCAGTGTGGTTGCTACGTGTGTGGGCTATGCGCTGTTTCGCATATTTGGCACGACCGATGCAGTGTTTATTGGCTCGAATCGAGAGGCATTGCGGCTTTTGAGCTGTATGGTGTTTTGCCTGCTGTTCGGTGTGATCGGCTTTATCGATGACTTTGCAAAGGTGGCAAAGAAGCAGAACGAGGGGCTAAAGCCCATGCAGAAGATCGTGCTGCAAGTGGTGGCAGCGGTGCTTTGGCTGGGGACCATGTATTGGCTCGGTGACAGAAGCACCGTCATCGGACTGGGCTTTGTCTCGTTTGATATCTCTTTTTTCTACTATCCGCTGATGGTGTTGGTGATTTTGTATCTGACCAACGCTGTGAATTTGACCGATGGTGTGGATGGGCTGTGCGGTACGGTGACGCTCGTGGCAATGCTCCTGTTTACCCTCATTTGTAGTAAATTGCAGATGAATACCTACACCCTGTTCACCATGGCGCTGGCAGGCGGCTGTCTGGGTTTCTTGGTGTGGAATCTTCACCCGGCGAAATGCTTTATGGGCGATACGGGTTCCATGTACCTGGGGGCAGCGGTGGCCTCTATCGGGCTTGCTACCCATCAACATTTAGCAATGCTGCTGGTGGCACTGGTGTATATCCTTGAGGCACTGTCGGTGATGATACAGGTCACCTACTTTAAGTATACCAAAAAGAAATATGGCGAAGGCCGACGCATTTTCAAAATGACCCCTATTCATCATCATTTTGAAATGAGCGGTTTCAGCGAGTATAAAATTGTGCTTTTGTTTGCCGGATTTGGTGCGATAGCAGGCATTGGCGGTTTATTATTGGTGGTATTGGGCGCATAAAAAGGTGCCACATGGCCAGCAAAAACGGAAAGTAAAGGCAACACCGCATAAAGAACGCCTGACTGCTTTGCAGGGTGTCTCCTAAACGGTTTTGTTGTGAAAAATCCAGGAAACAGTGGAGGCGTTTTCCCCAAAAAACTACCCAACATACGCTTAGAAAGGAGGCAGCTTATGGCGGAACAAGCTGTGAAAAGAACCACGAAAAGACATCGTTTTACACTGCCCCTCTGGCAGCGTAATGTGCGGTATGGAGAAGTTGATCTACCTTTTTTTCTCATCGTCATCGCCCTGTTGGTGATCGGCATTATTATGATGTTTTCTGCCAGCTATGCGTGGGCAATCGCTGAGGGAAGAAGCGGCACATACTATGCGTTCAGCCAGCTGAAAAATGCCATTTTCGGCTTGATTATCATGTTGGTACTTTGTACGATTGATTACCACTTACTACAAAAAACGCCGATTGCTGTCTGTGCCTATCTCATTCCCATTGCCTTGCTGGTGATGGTGTTTGTCCCAGGACTTGGTGTTACAGAGGGTGGTGCAACCCGATGGATTGTCATCGGTGGCTTTAACTTTCAGCCGTCTGAATTGATGAAGATCGGCATTGTCATTTTCATGGCATACGTCATCGAAAAGAATTATCACAATATGAAGAAATTCTGGCGCGGATTGGTGCCGCTGCTGCTAATAATGGCACTACCTGTTTTTCTACTGATTTTGGAGCCGCACCTCTCGGCGACAATTATTGTGGTGTTTATGTGCGTTATTCTGATTTTTACAGGCGGCGTGAACCTAAAACAGTTCATTTTGGTGGGCGTTGTCGGGGCGTCAGGCCTTCTGCTGGTTGGCTTTTTGATGTCTGGCAGCTATGATTATATTGGCAACAGAATCCAGTCTTGGCTGGATCCCTTTTCCGACCGTTTGGGTACCACCTGGCAGACATGTCAGTCGTTAATTGCCATTGGCTCAGGCGGTTTGTTCGGACTGGGGCTGGGTGGCTCCCGGCAGAAGTATCTCTACCTCCCGGAGACGAAAAATGACTTTGTGTTTTCCATTGTTTGCGAGGAATTGGGATTTGTGGGGGCACTCACGGTGATTCTGCTTTTCGCCATGCTCATTATCCGGGGCTTTTATATCGCTATGCGCGCTAAGGATAAGTTTGGGATGCTGGTTGCCATCGGGCTGACCTGTCACATCGGCTTGCAGGCGTTCTTTAACATCGCGGTGGTTAGTAACTTTTTTCCGAACACTGGCATCAGTCTGCCGTTCTTTAGCTACGGTGGTACGGCATTGATTTTACAGCTGGCGGAGATGGGGATTGTGCTGAATATTTCCCGCCCCCGCTATCGAGTGGATGCGGCGGCAGACCAGCCGAACCGTATCCCCGTTCGAGAGACAGCAGAGGAGGAATTTGCGTGAGAGTGCTTATGGCAGGCGGTGGTACCGGCGGGCATATTAACCCGGCTCTGGCAATCGCATCGATTATTAAGCAGCATGATCCCACAGCAGAATTTCTGTTTGTGGGAACGCCCAGCGGCATGGAAACCAAGCTGGTGCCGGCGGCAGGCTATCGGCTGGCAACCATGCACGTAGCAGGGTTTCAGCGAAAGCTGACTTTCAAAAATATCCGCCGAAATATCCAGGCAGCATATTATCTCGCCACATCCCAGCATCGGGCAAAACAGATTCTAAAGGAATTTCAGCCCGATATCGCGATTGGTACAGGCGGCTATGTGGCAGGGCCGATTCTCCACGCAGCGGTGCACCAAGGGATTCCCTGTGCCATCCATGAGCAAAATGCCTTTCCCGGTGTGACCAACCAGATGCTGGCGAAAGAGGTCAGTCATGTGATGCTGACGGTGGAAAAGGCACTCGAACATCTCCATCCGTCCTGTGCCTATACGGTGACAGGGCTGCCTGTGCGGGGCGGCATCACGCATCCCGATAAAACAGCGGCACGCCGAAAGCTGGGTCTGGACGACAGTCTCTGCATTCTTTCCTTTGGCGGTAGTCTTGGGGCAGGATGTATCAATGAGGCAATGGCAGCACTGATTCCATGGCACGTGCAAAAGGGACTTTCTATCAACCACATCCACGGCTATGGCGGGATGGGTCGAGATACCTTCCCGGAGGCCATGCGAAAGGCGGGCATTCCGCTGACCAGCAAACGCCTTCGGATTACAGAGTATATCCATGATATGGATGTGTGTCTGGCGGCGGCGGATCTGGTCATTTGCCGTTCGGGTGCCTCTACGCTGGCGGAGCTGGAAGCTGTGGGTCGTGGGTCGATCCTCATCCCTTCACCGAATGTGACGGCCAACCACCAGTACTATAACGCTTGTGTGCTGGGCGATGCTGGGGCGGCGATTGTCATCGAGCAGAAGGACGCTTCGCCGGCACGGATCATCGAAGAAGTCCAGCGGCTCTATTGCCAGCCGGAAAAGCTCCGGGCGATGGGCGAGCGGGCAAAGGCGCTGGCTGTACCCGACACCGACGAACGCATTTGGCAAGTCGTTCAGCAGTTGGTTTCGATGAAGCAATAAAATTACCTTTATCACGCTTATAGAAGTTCACTTTGTATGGCTTGTCTGCTGTCTGCACCAAACATTGTTCTTCCGCATACACTGAAAGAAAAAAGGGGTGATGCGGATTGCAGAAACTGGTGATTGAGGGCGGCACGCCTTTGGAGGGCGAGATATTTTTACATGGTGCTAAAAACAGTGCGCTGCCAATCCTGGCGGCGGCACTGTTGTGTGATGGAGAGACAGTGTTGGAAAACTGTCCCCGTCTGACTGATGTGTTTGCGGCGTGCCGGATTCTGACCCATCTGGGCTGCCGCTGTGTGATGCGAGAACATTGTGTGACGGTGGACGTTCAGACGTTAAAGTCTCATACGGTGCCGGAGACACTGATGCAGGAGATGCGCTCCTCGATTATCTTTCTCGGGGCAGTGCTGGGGCGAACGGGAAGTTGCCGGGTGTCTTATCCGGGCGGCTGTGAACTCGGCCCCCGCCCGATCGATATGCATCTCGAGGCGCTGCGCAAGATGGGCGTGCATTTTTCCGTCTGCGGCGGTCAACTGGACTGTACTGTCCCGTCGGGGCTGCATGGGGCGCGGATCCACCTGCCTTTTCCTTCGGTGGGTGCCACGGAAAATGTACTCCTGACGGCGGTGCTGGCTTCGGGTCGCACGGTGCTGCACAATGCGGCAAGAGAGCCGGAGATCGTAGATCTGGCTTCCTTCCTGCGCAGCTGTGGCGCGCGCATCAGCGGAGACGGTGAGGGGACGATCATCATCGAAGGTGTGAAAAAACTCACAGGCAGCCATTATACCATTATGCCCGACCGTATTGCGGGTATCACCTATCTGGGGGCAGCCGCTATCACCGGTGGAACGGTCTGCCTGCGTAACGTTCATGCGAAGCCGCTGGAAAATGTCCTGCCGGCGCTCGAACAGACGGGTTGCCGGCTCTATCCGGAACCAGATCGGCTTCATTTGTTGGCTCCGAGACGCTTGCGGGCGGTGTCGTCCATCCGAACGATGCCGCACCCGGGTTTCCCCACCGATGCCCAGGCGATTTTTATGGCGATGCTGAGTGTGGCGGACGGTGTGAGTGTCATCGAGGAGAATATCTTTGAGAACCGCTATCGCCATGTAGATGCGCTGGTGAAGATGGGCGCAAAAATTCACGTGTCCGGGCGGATTGCCGTTGTTACAGGCGTGCGCACCCTCAGCGGCGCAGCGGTGGCCGCTACCGATCTGCGGGGCGGCGCCGCTATGGTGCTGGCGGGGCTTGGCGCACAGGGCAAAACAGAGGTGCGTCAACTGGCGCATCTCGACAGAGGTTATGAGGCAATGGAAACCGTGCTGCAAGGCATAGGGGCGCATATCTATCGAACGGAAACCGATGAATAGCGTGTGCGCACAAAACCGATGGAAATGAGGAGCAGAGCAATGCAGGATGTGGAAAAGACCGAGATCCGGCGAGATACAAATATCAAAAGACGCCGCCGGCGCAATCGGCTGCGGCCGCTGTATGGCCTGGTTGTGGCTGTCATGGTGGCGTTTGTCGGTGTTGCGCTTTCTATGACGGTGTTTTTTAATATACGAACCATCGAGGTCACTGGTGAATCCTCCAACTATACAGCGGAGCAGATTGCAGATGCCTCTGGGATCCACACAGGCGACAATTTGATGCGGGTGGATCGAGATGAGGCGGCGCAGAATATTCTGGAT
>CASDUD010000201.1 GCA_949283725.1 uncultured Ruminococcus sp. | reverse complement strand
ATGTTGAAGATTCACCAATACGCCATTATGAGTGCTCCGACGCTGAGTCAGTATGCAGCGATTGTAGCCATGCGGGAATGTGATGCTGAGGTTGAAAAAATGGTGGAGGAGTACAATATGCGCCGCCGGATGCTGACCGATGGATTTAACCGCATAGGTATGAGGTGCTTTGAGCCAGAGGGTGCATTTTATATCTTCCCCAGTATTGCGGTGACCGGTATGACAAGCGAAGTATTTTGCGAGACATTGCTGCAAGAGGAAAAGGTGGCAGTGGTACCAGGCAATGCCTTTGGAGATAGCGGGGAAGGTTTTGTGCGCGTGTCTTATGCCTATTCGTTGAAACACTTGCAGGAAGCACTGCGTCGCATAGAACACTTTATCCAGCGTCATCAGAGCGAAACAGCATGAATACAGTGACAAGACTTGCCCCGGCAAAGATCAATCTAGGGCTGGATATTGTGGGCAGACGAACAGATGGATATCATTTGTTGGAAACGGTGTTTCAGGCTGTATCCATTTATGATACTGTGAAAGTTACGCTAACAGAAGAACCGGAGATCGTGCTGACGTGTGACGCATCCGGTGTACCTTCAGATGCCCGAAATATTGCATGGAAGGCCGCACAGCAATATCGAAAGGCGGCCGCTATGCAGACTGGTATAGCCATTCGGATTGAAAAACATATTCCTATGGAGGCGGGTATGGGCGGCGGCAGCACAGATGGTGCTGCGGTACTGCTGGCTTTACAGCAACTGACTGACAATGCCTTGCATGAAGAGACAATACACAAAATTGCAGTGAAATTGGGGGCAGATGTGCCGTTTTTCCTATATGGAGGGACGGTGTATGCCACTGGTATTGGCGAGCAGCTAGAACGGCTGCCAGCCTTTCATGCACCGTATATTTTGATTGCCAAAGGCACAGCGGGCGTGTCTACAGCAGATGCATATCGTGCAATTGATACACAAAAGGCAACGAGTCACCCGCCGGTGCAGGTACTGCGGCAGGCGATTACAAAAAAGAAGCCGTTTTCGGAGATTGCCCCGCTTTGTGGCAACTTGTTTGAAACTGTGGTGGAATTGCCAGAAATTACGGAGATTCGCCGGACAATGCTGGAACATGATGCGCTTTGCAGTGTCATGACTGGCAGCGGTGCAGCTGTATTCGGAATATTTGGGGAACGGGCAGCGGCAGAACAGGCGTGTAATATTCTGCGGAAACAGAATATGTTTGCAAAAATTTGTAATACACTGGAAGGATTATAATGGCAATCCTGTACAATTTTTGTAGAGAAAAACGGACAAATCACAAAAAGTGGTTTGTCCGTTTTGGATGACAGGTTCTGAGTATATAAAAATGTGTTGAGACAGCACTGCACAAAGCCATCAGGCACTCTTTGTGCGGTGCTGCTAAAAACACATCAGGAGATATCCGCTTTCATAAAGGATTTTGACAGATTCACTGCACCAATACAATATTGATATTGACCGCTGGAGGCGTTGGGATTGTCCACAATATGTACCATTTTGCAAAGACTTTTTCGGAGATAACGGCATATCTGCTGATACACTTTTTCAATGGAGCCGCTTTTTTTCTGCCATTCTTCATTTTCTATGAAAAAGCTTTCGTACCAGATTCGTCCTTGGATGACTATTTTTTATGGTGATCAATTCGGCTTCCATAAAATTCCAGCAGGTAGGACCGGAATGGGTCAATTGAGAGGAGACCCTGGTCTGTGCGTTTCATTTGGATGTTTCCGAAATCTTCCCGATATAACCACATTTGGTATGTCCAGTTGTGGGTCATGTCTGGCAGCGTATCTACCTCTTTCCATGCTTTTCTCTCTTTTACCCAATATATTCTCACACCATGTGCATGGAGGAAGGCAACAAATTTCTCCTCATCCTGCGCATCCATATAAAAAATCATTTGTTTTCCCATGTGCTGCACAGCTCCTTTTCTAGCGATTTTTCTTCTTGCGTTTTTTCTTTCGTTTGGAGTTGCTTTTATACTTTTCCGGTTGTCCCTGTTCGATTAGATAACCATCCTTGATGAAAAGGCGCACCACACTGATGCACCACATAGAAAAATGCAAGAATAAACAGTGTCCAGACGACCATTGGAATGAATCTGAGCCCCAGATAGCAAAAATTTTGCTTCATATAGTACTTGTTCATTTGAGCAAGTGTGACGTATGTAGTTTGCGTCTCTGCATTAGACAGGACATGGACATTGCGATGGTCATAATCGAGCCGAGAGCCAATTTGAAATACAGTCATCTGTGCATCATCCTATTCGGAATCTCCCTGAGCAGCGCATTCAGGTCTGCCACATTGTTTCGGGCATCGGAAATTTCATAGGGGCAATTATATTCATCGTACAAGGTCAGGGCATCGTTTGACCAAGACACATGCGTAATCGTGATTTCTCCCCAATGCAGCCGGGATTCTGTATAAGTGGTGGTAAATAATTTATATATGATAATGAGAAAAATCGCACATGCCAGATATATCAAGATAAATATAAAACAGATGCGAATCGTAATTTGCTTTGTATCGTATACAATCCGCCAAACCAGACCTTTCAAAACAAAAGCAATTCAAGCAAAAAGAAAAAGGCGAAAATTACTATTGCAATATGAGAGAATCCTTTCAGAATGCCCACCAGACATATAATGCCCAATAACAGGGTGACAGCTATGCTGAACACGGCAAAAGGCATTGACATCCGGACAATTTTTGGAGATTGTGTAGGGATATTTTTTATGCGGCATAAGGCTTTGTTCTCCGCCGCATCAGGATATATAGCAGGAAAAACAGTACTGCCGACAGCGGCAGAATCTTGATGCTGATAGCAAAGCCCAATTGTTCCACCAGCGTGCCAAATCCAGCGTTGAAGGCGATATCAAATAAAGTTGCCATAGCTGTAATAAACCCTACCGCAATGCCATTTTGCTCTCTGGGATAGTACGTTCCTATGATTAACACAATTGTTGGCCACAGAATTGAGAAAGCCAGCCCCGATAGCAAAAGCGGCACAATGCCTGCACGTTCCAGCAGAATGCCAATTAGATAGAGCAATGCCCCAATACCAGAAAAGATGGCGATGCTTTTTCCCGGCGTTAGCTTTTGCACCAGCGGCGCAAAGACGAGCCGCCCGAGCGTAATGCCCCCGAAAAAGATGGAGAGATAGAGCGCGGCACGTTCTCGAGTAAAACCAAGATATTCACTGCCATATGTCACCATCCAATTTTGCAGACCATGCTCTGCCACACAATAAGCCCCGCAGATGCAGATTAGATATTTGCATGCCGGGTTTTTGAGGATTTCCTTGTAAGAGTTGAGCGTGCCGCAGATGCTATGACTTGCGGCGTTTTCTTGTTTCGGGAGGGGGATGCGGCTCAGGAAAAAGAGTCCGAAAACACCTAAAATCAACAGCAACAGATTGATGAGGTGCCACGACTGCATCCGATCGGCAATCTGTCCACCGATATTTTGCGCTGCGAAGATCCCTGCGCCGTTTGTGAAGTTAAATACATTAATATAGAGCGCCGGTGTTGCAAAGAGCAGGGGTGTAATGACGTTGAGAGATGTAGAGAGCATGGTAGATGCACCAAGGCTGAATACCATCGCAATCAGTAAGATCGGATAGCTTTCGGTCAAAGTATAGCAAAGGAGGGCCGCCATCCAAAGAAAGGTTACGATACAAAGGAAGCGTTTTTTTGACATTCGATCGAGAAAGTAGCCGCCGATAAAGAGAAATAATAAATTCCCCACGTAGCTGCACATGATAATCATAGAGGATTGGGTTTTGGTGAGCGTGAAGGTGTCCTCGAACAGTGGCAAGAATA
>CASDUD010000200.1 GCA_949283725.1 uncultured Ruminococcus sp. | reverse complement strand
ACCTCTCTCCGGCAGCAGAGCCGGATGCAAAGCGACAATTCCCTTTCTCATACATTCTTTCTCATAAAGCCGGAACTTCTGAATATAATCATCATCTCCCGTTACTTTACCGGAAATGAATGCCGTCTTAGGATACGGATGAAGCGGTCTGTGTGCGATCTGTCTCGCCCACTCTTCGTTAGTCAGCAATTTTTGCAGCTGATATACCGCCATATCAAAATCCAGAGAACTGCCATTGTACAGCCAAATATTGGCTTTGGCATTAGCGAATGCTTCATCATCGTGCGTCAAACGACCCTCAACCGCCTGTAATTTGTCGCCTCGGCTCCACATGCGCATTTTCAAATCAGAACGCTTACTGTGGATGCCAACTACAATGGGAATCTTCGTTCCGTCGTACCGAGACATGAAATAATCAATCCCTGCAGGGTCTACCACCCAGAAGTCGGCGTCCTCTACCTGCTGCTTCGTGCCGCAATAGCGATATCCATTAAACTCGGTATATCCAACCCACTCTGACTTAGGTGGAAAGTGCTCGTCATCAACGAAGATATGTCCTGGTTCATCGGGAAACCTGGGTGGACGGGTCGTATATGATACAACCGAGGTGTAATGAGCATTTCCCTTACATACTGCGTCTACCAGAGAGGTCTTGCCCGAACCAGAGCGTCCAACAATTAAAATAATGAATCTATTATTAGGCATTTTTCGTCCCCGCTTTATCTCTGTCGTTCCATCCTTGCTCCCGAGCCTCATCTAAAAGCTGAGATAAGGTGCCATGTCTGCCGCAGCTTTTCTTTTCAGGGCAGTAAGGCACCTTGTGTGCCTCGCACTTCGGAACCAAAAACTGTGATAACTCCGGCGTGATAGCCACTACCGTATCGCACATCTTACGCACCAGTTTGCGGATCTCCCACTGAGCTCGGCTGCACAGTCTTTCGTTTGCGATGTGCATCAGCTCTCTCAGGTTGCAAGATACATAAAGCTGTGTGTAACAGGCGTTCGGCAACAGGAACCGAGCATCTTCATTGGGAATACCGTCTAAAACCAAATCGTTGTAGCAATCTTTAATCGCAGAAATACAGTCGGCATATTTCTGTGAAGTTTCATGCGTCTGCTCAATACTGGGCGGTGTTTCAACCTCAAAGCCATCTTCATTGCAATACCGCTGTGAACGCTGCGTGAAGCTACACATTCTATGCCGCACCAACTGGTGAGTGAGCGTGCGGCTAACACCTTCAATGCGCCACGTGAACCAAGCATGTTCAAACACACTGTGGTGGCCAGACTCATAAAGATGTTTGATCAGCCCCATCTGATTTTTCGGATCGCTGTTGTAGCAGATAGAGGCAATCTTGGCTAGAAATGGGATCAAATCAGGCGTATGTTGTACCAGATCAACCTTCATTGAGAACCTCCACATTACGGACAACCTCTACGTCCTGTTTGTTGGCTGCGTTGTCCTGCGAGGTTGCCGCCGATCCCTGAATTGTCTGCGCAGTCCCCTGAGTCTCAAGCATCTGCACTACAGCTGTCACGATCTTGGCGTT
>CASDUD010000199.1 GCA_949283725.1 uncultured Ruminococcus sp. | reverse complement strand
GTGCTTCCTGTGCTATACTATTCATCAGAACAACTCCCTTTTTGATACTTTGTTTTGGTGGTACTTAACATTATATCATTTTTGGAGTTGTTCTTCTTTTTTTATTGTCAACTATCTATTGTATCATAACATTTTAAAAAGGTTGTCAGGGCTTACGCATGAAGAGCGTTTTGCACAAAAAATCCAATTGGAAATTTGACATGTGCCTGATTATTTCAGTGAAAAGAACTGGGAATAGTAATACAGAAACAAAAATACGACTATACACTTGTGCATTTTGTATGTTCATACGTAAGCCTTAAAAAGATTGTGTGGCTACACGGTGCATGCTATAGGAAATCAAGCACAAAAAAGCAATTCACGTGATTTCGGGTTGCGGTTTTTTCTGAAATTCATTTTCGCAATGCAAAGCATTGTAAGCCTTTACAAAAATCGCTATAACAGTTCTTGGAAAACACCCACTGCGTCGTCGAAATATTGGAATATAGTACCGCAAATCTGCATAAATGCTTTCAACCGTAAAAGTGTCGCTTTTATCATGGATGTTTTGTATATGTTTGCCTGGATAGACGATGTCGATATATCCCAAGTATTCGTCGGAAAAATTTTGCACAATATGTAAAAAGCACTTGCAACGATAGAAAGAATATGGTATAATGAGACTACACTAAGAACAACAAGAACAGCTCTCTGCTTGTAGGTAGAGATAAGCAGTTGGAATGTGCAGTGTTTGTAAAAGTAATAGGGCAGTTCTGCCCTAGGAAAGCCGCTTTAACGGGGAAGGAGTATGGACTTATGAGCCGGAAAGAATATTCTTACGAAATTGTGGAAGCTATTAACAACTTCCTGAATGAAGATGATTGGCACTTTTCTTTTGACGAGGAGCGTGGTCTGTTTCGATTCAATCTGTCTCTGAAGGGGAAAATTCAGAAGGTCAATTATGTGATCGACGTAAAGGATGATTCCTTCATCGTATATGCAATTTCTCCGTTGGGTGCAAACCATGATGATCCGGAAAATCTGACCGCTATGGCAGAGTTCGTCTGCCGTGCCAATTATGGGTTGCGCAATGGAAACTTTGAATTGGATATGCGGGATGGTGAGGTTCGGTATAAGTGTTTCGTAGATTGTGATGGTATCATTCCGGATTCGGCTGTCATCCGCAATAGCATCTATATGCCGGCTGCTATGTTCGATCGCTACGGCGAGGGCATTGTTTCGGTCATTTTTGGTATGGCTACGGCGGAGGATGCAGTCCGGAAGTGTGAAGAAGTTTAATCGAATAGATGCGAACCGCATTGGAGCACACAGAGGCTCTTTTGTGCGGTGTTATAGACCAAGAAGCGGCTTGCCGAAAAGGGCACGCCGCTTTTTTGGAAAATACGGATGAGAATGGGAGTTGTCATATCATACAAAATTAAAGTGGAAGGAGCATAGATTTGACGTGAGAAAGATACCCACTCTAAAAGAGAGAATTGGGGGGAAGCGTACTTGTACCAAGCGGTTGCATTTTTTGGACAGTCTGCGGGGATTTGCAGTGCTGCATATGATATGCTATCATATGTTGTGGGATATGGTACATTTATTTTCCATAGACATTCCACTGATGGGAGAAACCTCGTCATATGTGTATCAGCAGTGTATCTGTTGGACATTTATCCTCCTGTCCGGATTTTGCAGTGCGCTGGGTCGTCCACATTGGCAGCGAGGGGTGATTGTGTCGGCGTGCGGGGCAGTGGTCACGGCAGTGACATGGCTGTTTATGCCGGACAGCCGAATTGTTTTTGGTATTCTGACATTTCTAGGTGTTGCGATGCTCAGTGTCATTCCGCTACAACACATTACAAAAAAATGCCCGCCTGTGTTAGGGGCAGTACTATGCTTTTTTCTTTTCCTGCTGACGCGCAATATCCCGCGTGGCAGTCTGGGCTTTGAGGGAATCGTGCTGTTGGAACTTCCCTCAGAATTATACCGAAATTATGGAACAAGTTTTTTGGGATTCCAAAGCGCTTCATTTTTCTCAACGGATTATTTTCCGTTGTTTCCGTGGATTTTTTTGTTTTATACGGGACATTTTCTTTGTCGCTGTTGCCGGAATGTGCTGAGACAGCTGACCTTTATGCAATGGAGGATCGAACCGCTGGCTTGGATCGGCCGCCATGCATTGCCCATTTATTTGCTGCATCAGCCGCTGGGGTATGCGGTGCTGTACCTGTTGTTGGGCATACATATATCGTGAATTCTATGCGTTGGCAAGTATTTTTTTGCAGAGATTGTGAAAAATATCCACAAGTGATTGAACAGAGATTTTGTGTAGAATTGCCTTTGACACAAAAATTGGTATCATGAAAGCATGCCATAGCAATTTTTCAAACAACCCCTAAGCAACCGGTAAAATTTTGCTCGAAAATCCGAACATCTATTTTATGTGAACACGCTCTAGATTGGTCTGGTCTTTCGTGGTTTGCGAATCAACTTTTTGCTACAAAAGAGACATTTACCTGTTTTATGGGTAGATGTCTCTTTTTGCTTGAGAGCGCAGTACTGTCTTTGTAATCAATTCTTATAAAGGTTTTAATTCCCAATAGATTCCTTCTCATGAAAAAAATTTACAATATTTTACTCGCATTATTTGTGATAACGGTTGAAAAATTGCACGTTCTATGATATAATATGAAAAAAATACACAATCGGAAAGGTGGTGTATATGGTTTTGAAGTACTGATATGGTACATCCCCATGTGAAAAAGAGACGTGTATAAATTTTTGTATGGACAGACTTTGGCACATGGCAAGTGCGTATGTATTTTTATATCTGCATAAATTTATGTAAGGAGGCTGTGCAGTGTGTGCGAAGAAAGACGTGTAAAATTTTCCAAAACGGATAAAACAGATAAAGGAGTGAGCGGAAGAATGAAAAAAGGTAGGGTGATACTTGCTGCGTTATTGGCTGGCTGTCTGGCATGGACAGGTGGACTGGGACATATGTTTTCTCAGCAAGCATCCGCAGCGGCAGATGATAGAACGCGGGTATCTGTCCATGATCCATCCATTATGACATTGGAGGACGGCAGTTATTATATGATTGGTTCTCATTTAGGGGCGGGGCGATCGAATGATCTGATTCAATGGACAGACACAGCAAACTCAGTGGCAGGAACCGTAAACACAACGTATTTTGCAGATATCTATACCGATCTTGCCATTCCAGCAACATGGTCAGATACGAGCGAAGGGTATGATTTGTCTGGAAACCTCTGGGCACCGGATATTCTCTGGAATCCGGAAATGGAAAAATACTGTATGTATCTCTCCGTCAACGGAAACGACTGGCATAGTTCCATTGTGCTATGTACAGCAGACAATGTGGATGGTCCCTATACATATGCTGGAACAATCGTTTATTCCGGTTTTGAGACCAATCCGGCAGATCCTGCGAATCATTATCAGAATACCGATGTAGAGCTGGTACTGGGGGAATCACCGGATCTTAGTCGTTATCTGACTTCGTCCGGGCGATGGAATGCGGAATATGGCACCAATGCCATTGATCCCTGCGTTTTCTATGATGAAGCAGGCAGTCTTTGGATGGCATATGGTTCTTGGTTTGGTGGCATCTATATGCTGGAATTGGACGAACAGACAGGATTACGGGATTATACAGTGGAATATGATCTCACGCTTGATTATTCCGATCCGTATATGGGGATTCACATTGCCGGAGGACATTGGGCATCTGGCGAGGGTGCGTATATTGAATACATGACTCCGCCGGGCAGCAGTAAGGGATATTATTATCTGTTCTTATCTTATGGCTATTTTCATCCCAATGGCGGCTATCAGATGCGTGTATTTCGCAGTGAGTATCCTGCTGGTCCTTATACCGATGAAAAGGGGAATAGCCCCATCTATTTCCAGGGGGCGGATAATATCAACGGCGATATCGGTATGCGGCTGATGTCCAATTATCAGTGGAGCTGCAACAGTTATAGCTATAAAGCGCAGGGGCATAACTCGGCACTGATGGACAAGGACGGAAAATTGTATGTGGTTTATCATACCAAGTTCGGTACGCTGGGACTGTTTCATCAGGTGCGGGTGCATCAGCTGATTATGAATGAGGATGGCTGGATCACAGCCGCGCCGTATGAGTACAGCGGCGAATCGCTCTCCGAAAATGGTCATACGATGGCGGCAATGGCAGGGGAGTATGAATATATCTTCCATGCGCAGAACCAAGGGTACCGCGCAGAGTGGTCGGACAGCGAAAACAACGATACGGTTGTTGATATTGCAAAACCCGTGCGCATTCAGCTGCATCCGGACGGCACGGTGACGGGCGCAGCAACAGGCACTTGGTCAGTGACATCGGGAACGCCTTATATGCAGCTTACCTTGGATGGTGTGACTTATAAAGGTGCATTTTTGGTGCAGGAGGATGAATCTGCTGAGGGTATACAGCGAATGACATTTACTGCTACCGGAGAGAACCTCTGTGTGTGGGGAAGCAAGACGACGGCCTATACGGTGGCGGAAGATTTAACCGAAAAAGAAACATCTAGCCAGTTGGTCTATCAGACACCTGTCGAGCCGCAGACAAATTATGTCGGTGAGCCGATACAAATTGGAGAGACAAGATTGTTCAGCGGCGTATCTTATACAATTGTCAGCCGTTTCAGCGGTAAGGCGTTGGATCTGACAGACGGCAGCACCGCAGATGGTACCAATATTCAACAGTGGACGTTGACTGGCGGCAGTCATCAGGAGTGGCGAGTTCGTGCGGAAACAGATGGTTATTGCTCAATTCGTTCTATGGCAGATGAACGAAAAGCCATTACTATACGGGATGGTAACGTGGAACTAGTCCTCTATACCGGTGCAGATACACAGCTGTTCCAGTTGGTTCAGGAACGAGGTTCTTATGGGATTTTGTCCAAGGCTTCCAACGCTACCACTGGTTTGGATGTATTTGAATGGAGCACAGAAAACGGCGGAAACATCTCAGAATATGAATATTGGGGCGGTGACTGTCAGTTGTGGAATTTTACGCCAGTGCAACCCGCCGTTTCGGATGGCACATATGTGATTCGCAGTGCGTTGAGTGGATTGTTGCTGAACGCTGCGGTAGACACAAATGGTGGGATTGCGCACCAGGATCGTGTAGATCAGGTATGGAAAGTGACAAAGCTATTAAACGGTTTCTGTACCATTCAGGATGCCAAGGGTATGGCACTGACGATACAAGATGGCAGCGGTGCAGATGGTCAGGATGTGGTGCTGACCCCGTATACGGGTGAGCGCGACCAGCAGTTCCGGTTTCATGCAAATGCGGATGGTACATACGCCATTCTGACCGCAGTTTCAGAAGAGGCGTCGGGGCTGGATGTATATGGTATCAGTCTGGAGGCTGGCGCAAAGATCTGCCAGTGGAATTATTGGGCAGGTACTGGGCAGAAATTTGTACTGCTTCCGGCAGTGGAACCATCGACGGAAGAGCCATCTTCTGTTCTGGGGGATGTCAATGCCGATGGTGCCTGCGATGCGGCAGACGCAGTTGCACTGCAAAAGTGGCTGTTAGGTGTTGGTACACTTGTGAATGGAAAGGCGGGCGACCTTTTGGCAGATGGCAGACTGAATGCACTCGATCTGGCGATGTTGCGGGCACAGCTTCTGGCATAAACGGCGCATTGAAGTGGATAAACGCAGAAATTAGGAGGGTATAAAATGAAGTTTGGAAAGCGAATGATTGGCGTGCTGGCTGCGGGGTTGATGACTGTCATGAGTATCATACCAGTGGTACCGGAACTTTTGGCAGAAGAAATTGTTGTTTCTGCGGCATCGGAAACGTACCCAGTGCAGCAGTTTCGACTGGGCATTGGTGATACCGATCGGGTGGTCAGCAGTACCGAGGAGGCAGCACTGCATTCCCAGCAGATGGACGGGACAGTGCAGGAAAAATGGTCACTGCACTATGTCAGCGAAGGTGTATACGAGATCGTCAGCAGCGCGACTGGTGAAGTCGTCACCTATCAGAATGGTACCTGTGTGCTGGCTCCGGATACCGATCAGCCTAGTCAGTGTTGGCAGATTACGGCAGTGGAACAGGACTTTGAAGGATATGACCTGTATTATAAAATCACCAGTGTCGAGGATAATAGCCTTTCTATGACTTTTCAGCCAACGGGGAATCTGCTGTCTGTAGAAGCATATACGGGCAGCATCTATCAGAAATTCAAATTGCAGCTTGATGGGCTGGAAGGATATGCTGCCAATGCGATGATAGATGGACAAGAAAAAGCGGGTACAATTGGCGGTCTGTTAGGGGACACGGTCTTTGTGAATACAACAGAGGAATTGGTGGCAGCTATGAAAGAAACGGTGCCGCTGACGATTGTTATCACTGGGGATTGTGATTTTGCCAACTGGTCGAAAGAAGATCAAAAAATTGAGGATGACAAGACCATTCTTGGAGCCTATGATAATGCCACAGTATATGATTCGCAGTGGCGTAATGACGATTTCTGGGGCGATATGAGCAAGCTGCCCAGCAATAACATTGTTATCCAGAATGTAAACTTTGTGGCGAGAACGCTCAATAGCAGCGGGTCTGGCGTGATCCTACTCTATATTTACTGTGGAAGAAATGTTTGGATTGACCATTGTAGTTTCAGTGCTACATTTGCTCAGAATAAAGATCAGGAAGTGGGGAAATTTATTTGGGTGAATACACCTGTTGAGAATTGGTCGGATGGCTGCTATAACGGGATCAATCCGGACTATCTCACCATTTCCTACAATCATTTCTATAATCGGTATTGGACGGTGGCATTTGGCTCGCAAAATAGTGATACCTCCCGCATTCGCACTACACTGATGTACAACTATTGGGAGCAGTGTGCTCGGCGCACACCGCAAATTGGAAATGGTACAGGGCATATCTATAACAACTTTTATGCTTTTTCTGGAGAAGGAAGTTCCAACCAGATTATCGGTGGTGATGGCTCAAATATTCGAAGTGAAAATTGTCGATTTGAGGGATTGACAGGTTTGGAGATTACCGGAGGCGGTTCTAGCAATTCACCCTATATAGATGTTGGCTCCTATACCGCTACAGACAGCAGCGCAACACCTGTGCCGCTTCAGTATACTGCCACCTATGAAAGTTCGCTCGCCCCGTGGGATAGTTATGGCTATTCCCTGCTTGCTGCCTATGATGCCAATGGACAAGATGCTAAAGTGTTTTGCCAGACGTATGCGGGAAGAGCAGAAGGTGTCGGACAGATGCAGTTCGTTACAGACAGTGCGCTGTCCGATTGGGTAGTCACACGATATAAGGCACCTTTTTTACGCTCGGTGGAGGTAACGGATCTGGTGCCGGGCGCAGTACTGCGTACGGACGTGACTTATGTTTTTGAGAATGCCAACAGTGGCTGGTATCTCGAAGTAGCAGACAGTTTGGCGCAAAGCGGTGCTAACGTACAGCAGGGCAATGCTGGTGCGCGTGGTTGGCGTCTTGCCGATGCGGGAGATGGCTATTACTACATCTATACAACGCTGGGCGATGGCGCGACATATTGCCTGGATCTCAGCTATGGCTCGGTGGAAAATGGCACCAACATTGGCATTTGGGGAAATGATGGATCCGATGCCAAGCAATTCAAGTTTTTAGATAATGGCGATGGAACATATACGATTGCCACCAAGTGTACGCAGGATTCCAGTGCCATCGGTGTGGTAAGTGCTTCTACGGAAGTGGGTGCCAATGTGGTACAGTGGGTACGCAATGATTCCCCGGATCAAAAATGGGTAGCGCATGTTCAGATGCAGGGGAATTTGATGGAAGAAGTATTGACGGACAGCCGTATGTATGATGACAGCTGGCAGATCGACTCCAGCATTGCCGTAGGTGATTCTGTGGGCAACGATGATTCTGTTGTATACACTCAACTACCAGAAGTTTTGACGGAGGCAGAGGCACTTCAGATGGGGCGTACGGGCTGCAAAGTGACAATCACAGCAGCAGCCGATATTACGCTGTATGCCGGTATGATAGAATCAACAGAGCTGACAGGATGGACAAAGACGGAACAAACCGTGCAGTATAGCGATGGTACTTCCATGATGCTGTACCAACGGGACGTGTCTGCTGGAGAGATGGTGACGTTGGATAGCGTGGATGCCGTCTTTGCTGTAGCGCAGCCTGTTATAGGGGATGTCAACGCCGATGGGATTTGCAATGTGGCTGATGCAGTCGCGCTGCAAAAGTGGCTGTTGGGCGTTGGTACGATTGCAGAGGGACAGGCAGGCGATCTATTGGGGGACGGAAGATTGAATGTGATGGATTTGGCAATGCTGCGGGCGCAGCTACTGAATGCATGAGTTTCATGATTTGGTTGGGAAAATATAGCTGCTACATTGCTTTGTTTATGTATAAACCGGTGCACCAACGGCAATACTATCCATGACCGGTCAAAAACAGTGAAAGGCACTGTTATGGCCGAAGTACAGTGGAAAAGGAGTGTGCAGTATTATGTCAATGATTCATCGAGAGATCGGCGATTTTAGCGTCATGGCGTTTTGCGGCGGTAAATTTCGGACGGTGAAAAAGGAAGATGTGCTTGGAAAGTGGAGTGTATTTTTCTTTTATCCGGCAGACTTTACCTTTGTCTGTCCCACAGAACTGGAAGACCTAGCAGATAAGTACGCCGATTTTCAGCAGGCGGGCTGCGAGATCTATGCTGTATCCACAGATACGCACTTTGTGCATAAAGCATGGCACGATGTATCGGAGCGTATCTGCAAGATTCAATATGTGATGCTTGCTGACCCAACACACGTGCTGGCAAAGGATTTTGATGTGTATATTGAGTCAGATGGTCTGGCAGAGCGGGGAAGTTTTATCGTGAACCCCGAAGGACAAGTAGTTGCCTATGAGGTTAGTGCCGGTAATGTGGGCAGAAATGCTGAGGAATTGTTCCGGAAATTGCAGGCGTGTCAGTTTGTGGCGGAACACGGAGAAGAGGTCTGTCCGGCGAAGTGGAGGCCCGGTGAAAAAACGCTTCGTCCCAGTCTCGATCTGGTGGGGCAGTTGTAAGCGATGACGAAGAAAGCACCGGAAAATTTCTACGATGTGGTCGTCATCGGCGGCGGCCCTGCCGGACTGACTGCTGCCCTCTATTTGGCACGTGCTCGCTATCGAGTGTTGGTGTTGGAACGAGGTCAGTTCGGTGGGCAGATCACAATCACTTCTGAGATTGTAAACTATCCCGGCGGCACTGAGGGCGAGACCGGCCCCTCCCTCATCGGCCGTATGGTCAACCAGGCCAATCACTTTGGTGCAGAGAAGGTCTTTGACACCATTGTG
>CASDUD010000198.1 GCA_949283725.1 uncultured Ruminococcus sp. | reverse complement strand
CTTGCCCATCTTTTCGAGGACATGGTTGCTGACATGTTCCGGTGCCACTTTGAGTTGGCCGCTGACGTGTTCTGCCGCGAGTTCCTTCAAGAATGTTTCATCGGGGTCTGCCATCACATAGTCATAGCGGATGCCCGAACGGATAAAGACTTTCTTTACACCAGGCAGCTTTCGCAACTTTCGCAGAATGTGCAGATATTCCGAATGATCCACCTGGAGTGCCTTACACGGCGTAGGGGCGAGGCATTTTTTCCCCACACACATTCCCTGTGTGGCCTGTTTCTGGCATGCGGGCAACCGAAAGTTGGCTGTCGGCCCACCCACATCGTGGATGTAGCCCTTGAAACCGGGCATCTTTGTGAGGGTTTCCGCCTCCCGAAGAATGGAGGCTTCGCTCCGGCAGGTGATGCGCCGCCCCTGGTGGAGGGCGATGGAGCAAAAGTTGCAGTAGCCAAAACAGCCCCGGTTGTGGGCAATGGAGAACTGTACCTCCTCAATTCCCGGCACGCCGCCGTCCTTCTCATACATCGGGTGGGCACGCCGCTGGTAGGGCAGGTCATAAACCGCATCCAGTTCCGTTTGGGTGAGACTATATGCGGGTGGATTTTGTACAAGCATCCGATCTCCGTGTCGCTGCACCACAACCTTTCCGGTGATTTCATCCTGCTGGTCATACTGTTGGCGCGTCGCCTTGGCATATGCCTTTTTGTCCCGGCGGACTTGTGCCAGATCAGGACATTGCACGCCGCCCCATGGCGTATGTACTGGGTCAGTCAGATAGCACGTCCCTCGCACATCCGTGATGTCCCGGATGGATTCGCCGCGGTTCAGCCGGTCGGCAATTTCGACCACCTGATGCTCCCCCATGCCGTACATCAATAAATCGGCACCGCTGTCCACTAGAATGGATGGGCGCACGGCATCGTCCCAATAGTCATAGTGGGCGAACCGGCGCAGAGAGGCTTCCAGCCCGCCGATGGCGATGGGCGCATCCGGGTACACCTTCCGCAGCTGGCGGCAATAGGTGATGACCGCCCGGTCGGGACGCAGGCCGGCCTTTCCGCCGGGAGAGTACATATCGGTGCTGCGCTTTCGCTTCGCAGCCGTATAGTGCGCCACCATCGAGTCGATGTTGCCACTGGTGACGAGAAATGCCAGGCGGGGGACGCCGAACCGCTGAAAGTCGCGCGTGGTGCGCCAGTCCGGCTGGGCGATGACGGCCACGCTGTACCCCTTGGACTGGAGCAGCCGGGTGATAATGGCGGCACCGAAACTCGGATGATCCACATAGGCGTCGCCAGTGATGTAGACAAAGTCGGGCTTTGAGACGCCTGTCTCCAAAAGTTTTTCTGGGGTCACCGGGAGAAACCCTTCCATCAGCATACACCTCCTTACTATTGATAAAATAACGATAAAATGTAGGGTGGGACAGTACCTTCTTGTACAAATGCAAACTATGTGCATTCCTTAAGTAGGCAGTTAACAGGTGCGACTTGAACTTTCGTACGCGTGCATCGTCCGGCGAAAGCGCTCGTTGTTCGCCTACATCAGCCCATGACCATAGCTGCCTTTTTTGTAACCTTTCCTTTTGTTTCCTGGTGCTTTTTCCCTGCAACGTTTACTTTTTTTATTTGGTCATGTGCGGGTTTGTTGTTCCTTTGATTTCGCTTTCCCGAGAAGGTTTTCGCTGCTACCGCAACGACCAGCATTTTTTGAAAAAATTGCTGGATCAAAAAAACTTTTATTTTGCTTCGCGCTTATATGGTTTTCTCTGCGATTTGTGCCGTATGTTCTATCAGGGCAATCGCCGCATCTTTCGCTCCATGAGTTGTTCCTTGGTCATCAATACCTTTCGGGGTTTTGCGCCCTCATAGGGACCAATGACGCCGAGCTGTTCGAGTTCGTCCATCATACGTGCTGCCCTTGCATAACCCAGCTTCAGCCGTCGCTGGAGGGACGAGGTCGAAGCTTGTCCTGCCTCCACGACCAGCTCAATGGCACGCTCTAAAATATCCTCATCGCTACCCGGTTCTGCGCCGCTTTCGCTCTGCATCGCCCGCTGTTCTTCTTTCGTCACGGGAATGCTGCGCTCTACTTGTTCGATGATTTCATCGTTATAATTGCCCTCGGTCTGCGCCTTGATGAAGTCCACGACCTTTTCGATCTCCTTTGTGGAGACATAGCAGCCCTGTACGCGCAGAGGCTTGATCATGCCATGGGGCAGATAGAGCATATCGCCGTGTCCCAGCAGCTTTTCCGCCCCGCCGGTGTCGAGGATCGTCCGAGAGTCGATCTGGGATGTCACCGAGAGCGCGATCCGGCTCGGAATATTGGCTTTAATGAGGCCGGTGATGATATCCGTGGTCGGTCGCTGGGTGGCAATGATGAGATGCATTCCGGCGGCACGTGCTTTCTGCGCCAGACGACAGATGGCATCCTCCACTTCTTTGGAAGTCGTCATCATCAGATCTGCCAGCTCGTCAATGATAATGACAATCTGCGGCATAACGGGCAGCGTGCCGTCACTGGAAGCCGCCAGATGGTTATAGTCTCGCAAGTCCCGCACGCTATTCTCGGCGAACAGGGTATATCGCCGCTGCATCTCCTGCACCGCCCAGTTGAGTGCCCCGGCAGCCTTCTTCGGGTCGGTCACCACGGGGATGAGCAGATGGGGAATGCCTTCATACACGGTGAATTCTACAATTTTAGGGTCGATAAGAATCAGCTTGACTTCGTCCGGGGCGGCGTGGTACAGCAGGCTCATGATGATAGAGTTGGTGCAGACCGACTTGCCCGAACCAGTGGCGCCGGCGATGATCATATGGGGCAGATCGGCAATATCGCCCACGATGTGATTCCCGGCGATATCTTTGCCGACGGCGAACGCTAACTTGCTCTTTGCACTGCGGAACGTGTCGCTTTCTAGAATTTCCCGGAGCGAGACAGTGTCCTTGTGGTGATTCGGAATCTCGATGCCGATTACCGGCTTTCCGGGGACAGGTGCCTCAATACGCACACTTTGCGCCGCCAGAGACAGCTTGATATCATCAGCGAGGTTGGTGATTTTAGAAACTTTTATGCCGGCAGCCGGCTGAATCTCATACCGGGTAACGGCGGGTCCGCGAGCGATGCCTACAATTCGTACAGATACGCCAAAGCTCTGAAGTGTCTCCACAAGTGTGCCGGCATTCTCCTTGAGTTCCTGTTCTGCGGCGGGGTCGCTTGCCCGGTTGATGCCAGGCTGCAAAAATTCGATGTTTGGCATTTGATAGGGCGCTGTCGGATGTTCTGTCATATGCCAGTCCGGTAGCGGTTCCAAATCGTCGGGGAAAATCTCCGCCTTCGACGGGTTAAATGGGGCTGTCTCCGGCGCCGGCGATGCCGTAGGGATGGGCAGATCCACCTCCATGTCATGCGTCGGTGGATCGGGTGCCGATTCCGCTGGCTGGGCATAGCTGTTTCGGATCATCTCGTCCAGATCGGGCGGAAGAGCCGCATCCTCCGCCATCACAAAGGGAGGGATATCCACCGGTGGATCGGGTGTCGGCGGTGTCTGGATATTTTGCGATTCTGGTGGCGCCGGTTCTCGGCTGCGCTTGGTTTTTTCGGATGCCACCTGGGGCGGAAGATATAGTTCCGGTTCTGGCTCCGGCGTCTCATCGTCTGTTTCCATAAGCGGCTCTGCCCAGTTCGCTTCCTGTCGCCAGAGTTCTCGAATTTTTCGGAAGGGCATACTCAAAAAGTACCACAGCTGGTGCATATTCCAGTCAAGCATCCACATCACTGCCACAAAGAGCAGCAGGACGATGAGAATCCGTGCTCCCGTCACACCGAGAATGCGAATCAGGGGATAAGCGAGCAATGCACTGATGACACCACCGCTGTGAAAAGCGTCTTCTGCGCCAGTTTCATAGAGATAAGCGACAGCGCGGAAGAAGGTTTTTTTTTCAATTTCGCCTGCAAAGATGATTTGGATAAAGCTGCTCACAAGGACGGTCAGTCCAGCACTGAACAGGAGCTTTCGCAGCAGCGGGATGCCGCCTCGTTTTTCCGTATAGTAGGTGGACACCAGCAGGATGATGGGGACAAGCAGAATCGAAAATCCAAAAACGCCTCGTACAAAACGATGAAGCGCATACCATCCGGCACTGCCGTGGATAAAGGCGATGAGAAAGAACAGCACCGCCAACGCAAATAGCACGACCGACTGGAAATTCGAAGTATTATGTTGTTGGCGGTCGAGCTGTTCGAGCACCTTGTCTCGTGCGCTCTGCTCTGCGCCATTTTTTGAAGAACCGGTCTTTTTGGGGGCAGCCTTAGCCTTTGTCCTGGCCGGAGATTTTTTCTTTTTACTGGAACCAGATTTTTGTGCCAATATGAAATTCCTTTCTGCGGTACACGGGGGTTCCGTGCGCCGATATGTGATGAAAAGCTGCTTTTGCAATCAGCGGTTTTTGGGACTGCTGAATCAGAACCTGTTTTTACAAGGGACACAAGCCAATTTTTCGGCAGATCTGTGTCATAATAAAGTGCGAAAGTCGCAGCAATACGGTATGTATTGCAAGGATTTCGGGCAAAGTCATGGGGCAAAGATGCCAAAAAGCGATCATGGCATCTTGTGAAGACAGGTTCTCAATTGCACATATAGACTGCCCCAGTCGCTTTCGCCCCCGTTTCCCTGCATACGGCACGTGTGCTTTGGGCACAGCAGACGGACGAAAAGTGAGAAAACTCTATTCAGACGTACCCTTTGTTTCAATCAAATGATAGAGCGCCTCGATGGCATCGTGCAGCGTGCCAATTCGGTCAATCAACCCGCACTGTACCGCCTCTTCGCCGGATATCACCGTGCCGATATCGGTGGCGAGTTCCTGCGTGTTGCGCATCATGGCCATCAACGCTTCGGGCGCAATGTGGCTGTTGCGGGTGATAAAGTCATTGATGCGTGCCTGGATCTTTTCGAAATACACGGTTGTCTGGGGTACGCCCAGCACCAGACCGTTGGTACGCACGGGGTGCACCGTCATCGAGGCGGAGGGGACAATCATCGAGATGTTTGCGCTTACCGCCAGTGGAATGCCGATAGAGTGACCGCCGCCGATGACGAGAGAGACGGTCGGCGTCTCCATTCCGGCAATCATCTCCGCAATGGCAAGCCCTGCTTCCACATCGCCACCCATTGTGTTGAGCAAAATCAGCAGACCCTCGATGCTGCGATCCTGTTCAATGGCGACAAGGGCGGGAAGAATATGTTCATATTTTGTCGTTTTGGTATCCTCTGGGAGGATCATATGCCCTTCGACTTGACCGATGATGGTCAGACAGTGGGTCAGATATTTGGTATTCGGGGGCTGGGTCGCCCCGGTTTCTTCAATAAGTTTCGCCGCCTCCAGCTGTTGTTCTGTCTGCGAAGGGGCGGTGTGTTGTGCTTCTGTCACGGCAAAGCAGCTCCTTTCCGGCACGCATTCGGCTGTCGATAGGGGCAGCGGGTGCGCCGAAAATAGTCTGCCCGGTACTGTGTCATTTATACAGTTCCGTGTCAAATAACATATGCATACACCTTATATTATACCATAAATGCGCCAAAAGTCAAGGCGGTGCAGAAATGGGGACAGGGCATACGCATGAACATACAAAATGCACAAATGTATAGTTGTATTTTTGTTCCTGAATTGGTATGCTCAGTTTTTTTCTTTGAAATAATCAGACACAAGTCAAATTTTCAAATGGATTTTCGTGCAAAATGCGCTTCATGCGTGAGCCCTGAAATGGGGAGTGGGTAAACGAGTAGTTTATAAATAATTCACCAGTTTGATGAGTTTTTTTGAAGTGTTATCTGGTAGAGCAAAAACGATTATAAGCATTTACGAACACGTTGATCACTGCTTTTAACGTTTCCAAACTACATGGGAAACATCTGCTGCGTCTGACAAGAATCGGAATATAATGCCGCAAATCAGCATTGATGCCTTTTACTGTAAATGTATCACTTTTATCCGGAAGACTCCGGATAAGTTTTCCAGGATAAATCACATCCAAATAACCAACATAACCATCTGTGCAGTAAAACTTGGCTTCTGGGCTCTTATCCACAATATTTTGGATATATTTTAATGATTTTTCCATTGCTACATCGACCCCTATAATCTGACATGGTTCTCGGCTTACCATTGTGAAAATATATGTATTTTCGTTGTACTCATGCCTTTTGGGATCCAGTGTATCTATATTTTACAAAATATGCGTATGATGTGCATCACCCAGCAATTTACTACCACTTTGTATCGCTTAAAAACATTTCACAAATCCTTGTTTTTTTTCGCTTCAATCAAAAATTTCATGAAAATTTTTGTGGGATTGCTTTTGATTACAAAAAGCATCTTTTTTTGCTTGACATTTGTATTGATATATGCTATAATAACTTTTGTTGAGTGTTCTGGTTGAAACGTTAGGTAACAGTTGATTTTTATTGATAGAATTTATGCTGTTATAGCTCAGTTGGTAGAGCACTTCCTTGGTAAGGAAGAGGTCACCGGTTCAAATCCGGTTAACAGCTCCATCTTATGACTACAAAAACATTCATCGAAAAAAGGCCGAAATATCGGTCTTTTTTTGTTTTTACACGACTGACGGGATTCAAACCTTTTTAACGATGTGTTTCGACACATTCGAACAGGGTTTTCGTTTCCCCTTGCCACGTGCAAAAATAGTATACAAACTTATCTGACCATTTTGTTTTGTTTCAAGAAAATCGTGATGAGATGCAAAACGGTCTTTTTTTCCGAAAGACAGCATAGCCAAGCAATTATGCTGTGTTGCCTTGAATCTTTACTGTAACTCATTCCTTTATTTATTATACCATACTTGATTCGCATCTTTAAGTTGTTTTACTATAGTTCACTAAGCAAAAATCCTGCCTGTAGAGTTGTGCCTTGTATCGAAAGAATCGGCTCGAAAATCTGGGCGTATTTTTATCAGTGCAAATTTTTAGTAATAATACCATAATCATTCCATGAATCATATAAAAAATTACAAAATAAGATTGACAAAAATGGAAAAGTATGTTATACTGTAAGTGGAAAAATTTTGAAAAGGAGGGTGCCCCATGAAGTGAAAATCACCGATGCAGAAAATAGGGTAACGCTGTCCGCCACGTATTGCTGAATCAGCACCGCGTCGCAGATATCCACTGAGCCATCCAGATTCACATCGCCGCAAACCGTTTTCGACGCGGTAACGGGCGGGGTGACTTTATATAGCCCCGATGCTTTTCCTTGGGAGAGTATCGGGGATTTTGCGTTTGCGTGATTTGCACGGCTTATGGTTGAAAAGATATCCGGTTTTGTGGTATAATGGGTGTTACAAAAAGAGACCCGCATAAAGAGTGTCTGGCGGCCTATTGGACGCATGATCTTTGTGCGGATGACCAGAACAGCAGAAGAAAGACTGGTGATATCATGACAGATATGGAGGCCGCAAAGGAAATTGCCGAGCGTGTGGCGGTGCTGGACGGGACGGCGTATTTTGTGGGCGGTTGCGTCCGGGACAGGCTCTTGCAGCGGACAAGTAAAGACATCGATATAGAAATTCACGGCATTTCCGCCGATGCCTTAGAACGGCTGCTGAAGCAGTTGGGCGGGTGTTTGCAGATGGGGAAAAGCTTTGGCATCTATGGGCTGAAGGGTTGCACCCTGGATATCGCCCTACCCCGGCGGGAACGCCCTACCGGAATAGGACATCGGGATTTCGCCGTGCATGCCGACCCGTTCTTAGGGACATACGAGGCGGCAAGGCGGCGAGATTTCACCATCAACGCCCTAATGGAAAATGTGCTGACTGGGGAGATCCTCGACCACTTCGGCGGACAGGCAGACCTGGAAAAACGTATCCTGCGTCATATTGATGATGTGACCTTTCCGGAAGATCCGCTGCGTGTACTCCGGGCGGCGCAGTTTGCTGCAAGATTTCATTTTTCCATTGCGCCGGAGACGGTGGCACTCTGCCGTCGGATGAATTTGTCTGCCCTCTCGAAAGCGCGCATTTTTCTGGAAATGGAAAAGGCGCTGCTGCGCGCTGATATGCCTTCAATATGTTTTGAGACACTGCGGACGATGGAACAGCTGGACTTTTGGTTCCCGGAATTGCAGGCACTGATCGGTGTGCCCCAGCACGCTGTGCATCACCAGGAGGGCGATACCTGGACGCATACCATGATGGTGTTGGACGAGGCCGCTAAGCGGCGGGATACGGTGACCTATCCGCTGGGTTTTATGCTGTCCGCCCTGTGTCATGATTTTGGCAAAGCGGTGTGTACAGCAGAGGTGGATGGCGTGATACACGCCTATGGGCACGAATTGGAGGGGCTGCCGCTGGTACAGCAGTTTCTGACGCGTCTCACCTCGGAAACGAAGCTGGTGCAGTATGTCCTGAACATGACAAAGCTGCATATGCAGCCCGGTGCAATGGCGGGCGCACATACACGGCTGAAATCGACCAATCGGCTGTTTGACCAAGCCATAGCGCCCTTTGACCTGATACAGCTGAGTATCTGCGATGGACTGGGAAAAATGCCCCCGCGGACGGATACAGAGCCATTTCTCTTACAGCGGTATGCCCAGTTCATAGAGATCATGGAAAAGCCCTATGTTACGGGTAAAGATCTGGTGGCGGCGGGACTCAAGCCCTGCCAGCAGTTTTCAGAGATTTTGGCGTATGCCCATAAGTTGCGGCTGGCGGGCGTGAAGAAAGAGTCAGCACTCAAGCAGAGCCTTGCCTATGCCCGAAAGGAGTGGAGAATATATCCAGATGAAACTGCATGAGATAAAACAGGTTTTGGCGGGCGGTGCCTATGACTTTCTGCGAACGAATCCACATCTGGGAAAGCATATCATTTTGCTGGGACTGAGTGGGTCGCATGGGTACGGGACAGATACGGATACCTCCGACTTGGATATCCGAGGCTGTGCACTGCTGCAAAAGCGTGAGATATTGTGCGGCGAAAGTTTTGAACAGGTGACAGACGCTGCCACAGACACCACGATATATGCCTTCACCAAGTTGATCCATTTGCTGACATCATGCAATCCCAACACCGTGGAATTGCTCGGATTGAAGCCGGAACATTACCTGTATGTGTCTGATATTGGGCGGGTACTGCTTGCCAATCGAAAGATGTTTCTGTCTAAAAAGGCAATTTCATCGTTTGGCGGATATGCCGCCGCACAGCTTCGACGGCTGGGTAACAAATCTGCAAGACTGACGAAACAGGCTGTACAGGAAAAACATATCCTACACAACATCGAAAGTGCGTCCGAAACCTTTCGTTCGATGTATTTCCACTATCCCGATGATGCCATTCGGCTCTATATCGATGACGCGGTACATCCAAAGCTGGACAAGGAGATTTTTATGGATATCTCCCTAAGGCATTATCCGCTTCGGGACTATCAGGCGATGTGGAACCGGATGGCTGACATAGTCCGGGACTACAGCCGAGTGGGGCAGCGCAATCAGAATGCAATCAGCCATAATAAGCTAGGAAAGCATATGATGCATCTTGTTCGGCTGTATATGATGTGTATCGACATCCTGGAAAAGGGCGAAATTATCACATACCGCGCGGCAGAGCGAGATTTGCTGATGGATATTCGAAATGGGAAATTCCTGGACGACAATCGTCAGCCCACAGAAGCATTTTTTGCACTGTTGGAGGAGTATCAGGCGCGGATGGCGTACGTGCAGGAAAATACGGATCTACCCGAGGAGCCGGCATATGCACAGATTCAGGACTTCGTGCTGGACGTGCAGGAACGTGTTGTGATGGGTCGAATTTGAAATGCGTTCCCATAAGAACCTGTTCGTATCTTGGCGTGCGAAAAGATGCGAAACAGGCGCTTAGAATTTCCTGAAAAGATATGTATGAGAAAAGATATGAAATAGGGATTTGTGGACATCCGTGCTGGAAAAATGGCATAACGCACCATCCATTCGCATAGGCTATGACCAAAGAAATAGGAGGTGCGGCGATGAAATTGACATGGAAAGCACTTTGGAAACGAGGGGCACTGGTACTCGCAGTCAGTGGGATGAGTGTAGCGGCCATTTATTTTGGTGGCACTCGCATCCAGCGAGCCGTTAGTACAATGACAGCCCCCAAGAAGGAGACCCCAATTATCATACTCGATGCTGGGCACGGCGGAATGGACGGCGGCTGTTCCTCCGCAAACGGTGTGCCAGAAAAGGGCATCAATTTGAATATTCTCCTGACTCTGCGGGATCTATTGCGGATGGAAGGGTATACGGTGGAGGTAACCCGCGATACCGACCGCAGCATCCACGATGAGGGCATTGAGGGGATTGCCAACCAGAAAAGTTCTGATATGGACAATCGCTTGGCACTGTTCAACGAGTATGACAACGCCATCTGCCTTTCCATCCATCAGAATCAGTACACGGACCCTGCCTATTCCGGGGCGCAGATGTTCTATTCTTCGAATGTTTCCGGCAGTGAATCGCTGGCGCAGACGATGCAAAACGCCTTTGTCACCCACCTCCAGCCGGATAATACCCGGGAGATCAAGCTGTGCGGCAAGGAACTGTACCTGTGCTATTTCAGCGAAAACCCTACTGTGATGGTCGAGTGCGGTTTTTTGTCCAACCCAGAAGAAGCCGCTCTGCTGGAAACCGAAGCCTATCAACAGCAGGTGGCGTTTACCATTTTTTCGGGGCTAAACCAGTATTTTGACCAGAAGTGATGTGGGGCCTGTCTATCCTGTGAACATGTGCAGGGACTGCTTTTGACAAAATTGGCGCAGGTTCTGGACAATTTCCGCAGGATATGCTATAATAAACAGCAGAAAAGACAGCACCACTCGTTTTTGCGGGGCTGCCGGAATCCCAAAGACAGGAATGTGATGGAATATGAAGCAGTATGAACAGTATATCCGAAAGGTCACGCCCTATGTACCGGGTGAACAGCCGGATTTTCCGGATATGATCAAGCTCAACACCAATGAGAATCCCT
>CASDUD010000197.1 GCA_949283725.1 uncultured Ruminococcus sp. | reverse complement strand
TGTAAATACCATGATTGAAGCCTATCGGCTTTGTGCGCAGCGGTGTGATTATCCGCTGCATCTTGGTGTTACTGAGGCTGGTACGGAACGCATGGGACTGATAAAGTCTGCTATCGGCATTGGTGCGCTTTTGCATGATGGCATCGGTGAGACGATTCGGGTTTCGCTGACGGAAGACCCAGTAAAGGAGATCCAGGCGGCAAAGGATATTTTACAATGTATTGGGAAACGCGGCGGTGTCCAGCTTGTATCCTGCCCTACTTGTGGCAGAACGAGAATTGATCTGGTCAAAACCGCAAAAGAAGTGGAGCAGGCGCTGAAGTATGTGGAAAAGGATATTAAAGTGGCTGTGATGGGCTGTGTTGTCAACGGACCGGGCGAGGCACGAGAGGCGGATATTGGCGTTGCCGGCGGCGATGGCTGTGCTGTGCTTTTCCGCAAGGGCAAGGTACTTCGAAAGGTCGCTGAGTCGGAGATTGTGCCGGAGCTTTTGGCGGAGATTGAGAAACTGTGAGAGAAGAACAGTAGGAGTGGAAGAACATGAATTATCCTTTCGCAGAATTTTTGGCAGAATATGTACCGGTTATGCCCAAATCTATGGAGGATGGGATGCTCGAACGGCTAACATACTCGGAAAATTTGACGAAAATTTCTTTTTATGCAGCATTTTCCCATTTGGTACCGGTGCAGGATGTCATTGCACTGGAGCATGAATTGGAAATTCGGCTGGCGATCCATGCTGTACACATTCATCCAAAGTATGCACCGGAATTGTTTACAATGGACTATTTTGGCGACCTGGTCATCTTTCTAAAGCGGGAGATCCCAGTGGTCAACGGCTTTGTCGATGGGGCAGTGGTGTCCTTTGCGGATGATAAGCTGCAAATCCAGCTGCAAAACGGCGGCTATGAGATTCTGGAGCGATATCATGTGGCAGAAAAGTTTTCTTCCTTGATTCAGACGTTGTTTTCTAAGGCGGTAGAAGTTATCTTTCAAGGGGCGTCAAGCGTCACAGAGGATGCGTTCGAAGTGATGATTGAAAAAGCGGCGCAGGAGTTGCCCAAGCATGAAGCGCAGTTTCAGCAGGCAAAGCCGCAATCGTCTGCACCCAAGACGCCGCAAGTTACTGCCCAAGCTACGGCATTACAAGTGGAAATCCCAGGTGTGGTACCGGGCAGTGCCATGTTGCTGATGGGGAGACCCATTCATGAACCGCCTATGACAATTCGCAACGCTGTGAATATTCAGGATCAGACGGTTGTGATTATGGGTGATGTCTTTTTCTTGGAGTCTCGTGCAGTGCGGGGTGAGCGAACAATTTTGACATATAAACTCACTGACGGCACCTATTCGGTGATGATGAAAATTTTTGACAAGACGGAAAAGCTGGATTCTTTGCCGATACGGGACATTAAAAAAGGTAGTACGCTGTTGGTGATGGGGCGAATGAAATACGATGAATTCGTTCGGGAGGATGTGCTGAAACCTGTTTCCATTGCCCTGGTCAAACGGCAGAAGAAGATGGACAACGCCGAAAAAAAGCGCGTGGAGCTGCACTGTCATACCAATATGTCTCAGATGGATGGCATTACGCCTTGTGATAAGCTGGTGGCACGTGCCCACGAATGGGGGCATCCAGCAATCGCCATTACAGACCACGGCATTGCTCAGGCTTTTCCGGATGCTATGAGTGCTTGGAGCGGCATCAAAGCTCCTGACTTTAAAGTGATTTTTGGCTGTGAGGCGTATGTGGTGAATGATCTGGACAGGCCGGTAGTAATTGACCAGCCAGGTGATCGGACATTGCAGGACGAGCTGATTGTGTTTGATGTGGAGACGACAGGATTAAGCCCATCGCAAGATCGCCTAACAGAAATCGGGGCGGTGCGTCTGCGCGGAATGCAGATAATCGATACATTCAATACAATGGTCAATCCGAAACGTCCGATTCCGCCTAAAATTGTGGAACTCACGGGTATTACCGACGCAGATGTGGAGAACGCTCCATCTGAGGCGGAGGCCATCCAAAAGTTCATTGCCTTTTGTGGAGAGAAACCTGTTCTGGCCGCACATAATGCCCGGTTCGATACGGCATTTGTACAGAATGTGTGCAAGCGGCATCAGATCGATTTTTCGTTTGCAACGCTGGACACGCTGGTACTTTGTAAAAGTATGCTGCCGAATATAGCAAAGCACAAGTTGGATGCTGTGGCAAAGGTACTGAAATTGGGGAAATTTGACCACCATCGTGCCCTAGACGATGCACAGATGCTGGCGAAAATTTATATGGAATTGGTAAACCGTCTGGTGCAGACGAAGAAGGCAACACTTCTGTCTGATTTAAATACCAAAACACAGAAAATCGATGTCAAAAAATTAAAATCCTATCATCAAATTATTCTGGTGCGCAACCATGTGGGGCTGAAAAATTTGTACAAGCTGATTTCTTATGGTCATGTTGATTGCTTCTATCGCAAGCCGCTGATTCCGAAATCGGTACTGCTGGAACATCGGGAGGGGTTGATTTTTGGCAGTGCCTGCGAAGCGGGTGAATTATTTCAAGCAATGGTGCATGAACGACCGCATAGTGAATTGGTAGAATTGGCAAAATTTTACGACTATTTGGAAATCCAGCCGGTGGGCAACAACGAATTTATGCTGCGCACTGGAACAGCTTCCAGTGTAGAGCAGTTGCAGGCATACAATCAGAGAATCGTGGCACTCGGTGAAGAACTGGATATCCCCGTTTGTGCTACGTGCGATGTACATTTTATGGATCCAGAAGATGCCATTTATCGGGAGATCTTACAGGCAGGTCAGGGATATGGCGATGCCAGATTTCAACCGCCCTTGTATCTACGTACCACAGAGGAGATGTTGGCGGAATTTCAATATCTGGGTGAGGATAAGGCATATGAGGTCGTGGTGAAGAACACAAACGCCATTGCTGATCAAATTGAAAAAATTCGGCCATTTCCAAAGGGGACATTTACACCAACCATTGAAGGCGCGGAAGAGGACTTGGTTCGTATCACGCATACAAAGGCGAAGGAAATCTACGGTGATCCCTTGCCGGAGTTGGTGCAAAAGCGGTTGGACAGAGAACTCGGTTCTATTATCAAACATGGCTTTTCTGTACTGTATATCATTGCCCAAAAGCTCGTCTGGGATAGTGTAGAACATGGGTATCAAGTCGGATCTCGTGGTTCCGTTGGGTCTTCCTTTGTGGCATCGATGGCGGGTATTTCAGAAGTCAACCCATTGGTGCCGCACTATGTCTGCCCGAAGTGTAAGCACAGCGAATTCATCACCGATGGCAGTGTGGATTCTGGATTTGATCTGCCACCAAAAAACTGCCCGGAATGCGGTGCCGAAATGCATCGAGATGGACATAACATTCCCTTTGAAACGTTTCTGGGATTTGACGGAGACAAGGCTCCAGATATCGATTTGAACTTTTCCGGCGAGTATCAGTCGTTTGCACATCGTTACACTGAAGAACTGTTCGGTAGAGAAAATGTGTTCAAAGCGGGCACGATTTCTGCAGTGGCTGAAAAGACTGCGTTCGGTTATGTAAAGAAATATCTGGAAGAACGAGGGCTGTCGTACAGTAACACAGAAATCGACCGGCTGTCTATCGGTTGTACAGGGATTAAACGTACTACAGGACAGCATCCTGGCGGCATGGTGGTTATCCCTAATGATTATGATGTGTATGATTTTACGCCCGTACAACATCCCGCCGATGATCCGGAGTCGGAAATTCTGACAACACATTTCGACTTCAACTCACTGCATGATACCATTCTAAAGCTGGATGAACTGGGACACGTAGTGCCGACCATGTATAAGCACCTGGAAGATATGACGGGGATCTCTATTCACGATGTGCCAACAACCGATCCGAAGGTGATTCAGATGTGTACCGATGCCACGGTATTGGGCGTAAAGCCGGAGGAGATCTACTGCCAGACGGGCAGTCTCGGTATTCCAGAAATGGGTACTGGATTTACCATTCAAATGCTGATGGATTCTAAGCCCAAAAAATTCAGTGACTTTTTGCAGGTATCAGGACTTTCTCATGGAACCGATGTGTGGCTGGGGAACGCTAAAGATTTGATTGACAATGGTACCTGTACCATTTCGGATGTAATCGGAACGCGTGACAGTATTATGACTTATCTGTTGCACAAGGGTGTGGAGCCAAAGCAGGCGTTTCAAATCATGGAGGACACCCGTAAGGGAAAAGCCCCCAAAACCTTTACGCCAGAACGTATTCAAATGTTGAAAGATCACAATGTGCCGCAGTGGTATATTGACAGCTGTTTGAAAATCAAGTATATGTTCCCGAAAGCCCATGCGGCGGCATATGTTACTGCTGCCAGTAAGTTGGGGTGGTTCAAGCTGTATCATCCGCTGGAATACTATGCGGTATTCTTTAGCACAAGAGGCGATGACTTTGACGCAGAAATTGCTTTACAGGGAAAAATGGCAGTGCGCCAACGAATCGAGCAGCTGCAAGAAATGGGAAATGACCGTTCGAAAAAGGAAACCGATTTACTCGATTTGCTCTTGATTGTCAATGAGATGATGTCAAGAGGATATACGTTTTTGTCCATTGATATCTATCATTCTCACGCAGTCGAGTATTTGGTGGAGGACGGAAAAATCCGAATTCCCTTTAGTGCCATTTCTGGTATCGGCACATCTGCTGCATGGAGTTTGTACGAGACGGCACAGAAACGCAATTTCATTTCCATTGAGGAATTCCAGTCAGAAAGCGGTGCGTCAAAAACCATAATTGAAACGCTGGAAAAATTACACGCTTTGGGCGATTTGCCAAAATCCAGCCAGATGACACTGTTTTAAGAGTCAGATGGTTGACAAAGAAATACTTTTGTGTTACTATATTATCGTATTAGCACGTTAAAGTATTCGGGAGGAACAAAATCCATGAGAAAATATGATTTAATCACCCCAGAGGGGACGAAGGATATTTTATTAGAAGAGTGCCTGGTGCGACGAGAAATAGAGCAGACACTGCATGAGCTGTTCCAGCATAAAGGATATTCGGAGCTGCGCACACCGGGTTTGGAATTTTTTGATGTGTTCCAGTCGGAATCTGGGCATTATCCACAGGAACGGCTGTACAAGCTGACGGATAGTAAGGGGAGGCTGCTGGTGCTTCGTCCAGAATCTACTATGCCAATTGCGCGTGTGGCAGCAACTCGGTTGCGGGATGCTTCACTCCCCCTGCGGCTGTATTACGATCAGACGGTGTATCGCTTTGAACCGGCGTTGAAAGGACGCAGCGATGAGATTACCCAGATGGGTATTGAATTACTAGGATCCGCCTCCTATTTGGCGGATGTGGAGATGGTGACCACCGCTATAGAAGCCCTGGAACTATGCAGCGGCGGTACAGCAAGTTTTTCACTGGAACTGGGCGATGCCGGGGTGTTTAAGGAATTGATGCGGGAACTACACGCTACACCGGAAGAGCGGGAAAATATTCGCTATTTGATCGAGACAAAAAATTATCCGGCATTGAACGATGTATTGGATACAATGGGAGACGCTAAAATCGCCCATGCACTGAAAAAGCTGCCGGCACTGTTCGGGGGAGAGGAAGTCTTTGAAAAGGCGTCACAGTTGTATTCGAATCAGCGAATAGACGAAATATTGATGGAATTGCGAAAACTGTATCAGGATATTTCGAAGGTGATCGGAAATGGCAGATTAACAGTAGATCTGGGCATGGTCAATAACGCAGATTACTATACGGGCGTCATCATCAAGGGGTATCTGGAAGGCTATGGCGAAGAAGTGCTGTCTGGTGGACGGTATAATAAACTGCTTTCTGACTTTGGCTATGATATTCCGGCGATTGGATTTGGCTTGAATGTGGACGCGGCTGCCAATGTGCAGTTGAAGAACCAGAAGGTGCAGCTCCATCCGGCCGATGCGGTAATTTATGCAGCGCAGGGCTATGAGATGAAGGCAGTACAGGTTTCTAAAGCATTGCGGGAGCAAGGTCAGATCGTGGAGTTGTCCTGCTTTGATACGCTCGATCTGGTGCGAGAATACGCCCGAGAAAAGCAAATTGGACGCGTGGTTATTGTGGATGAAGAGATTACGGAGGTACAATAAATGGCAAAGCCACTGAGAATTGCACTGACAAAGGGTCGATTAGAAAAAGATACGGTGGGGTTGTTTGAAAAGCTGGGATATGATTGTACGGCCGTTCGGGAGAAAGGACGGCGGCTGATTCTTCCCATTCCAGATGCCAATTTGGAAGTGGTACTGGCAAAGGCAAACGATGTGATTACCTATGTGGAACACGGTGTGTGCGATATGGGCGTTGTGGGTAAGGATACCATTATTGAAATGCAAGGGAAGTTTTTTGAATTGGTGGACCTGGGATTTGGGAAATGCCGATTTGCTCTAGCTGCGAAAAAAGGCACGGACTTTTACAGTGGTTTTGGGGTCAAGTGCATTGCGACTAAGTATCCAAATGTGGCGCGCCGCTTTTTTGAGAGCAAGGGCATGGATGTAGACATTGTCAAGATCGAAGGCTCGGTTGAACTGGCACCGTTACTAGGGTTGGCAGATGGTATTGTTGATATTGTGGAGACGGGCGTAACGCTTCGGGAAAACGGACTCGAAGTGGTAGAAGAAGTGGTGCCGATTTCTGCAAGACTGATTGCCAACACCGTAAGTTTGAAACTACGTCAGGCGGAGATAGAACCGTTGATCGCACAAATTGAGGAGGCATTGCAAAAATGATTACCATGAGACAGATTAATGCCAGTGATGTGACAGAGAGAGAGGTATTTTTTCGAGAACTCGATGCTCGTGCCGGTGAGACGAACCAGCGTGTTACGGAAACAGTACAGGAAATTATTAAAACAGTAAAAGGCGGCGGGGATACAGCCGTTAAAAATTATACACTGAAATTTGATGGAAATTTGCCGCAGTATTACGAAGTGCCCCGGGATGTGATCAATGATGCAATGACAGTGGCAGATCCGGCGTTTGTGGATGCTATGCTCAATGCCATTGAAAATGTACGGGACTTCCACCAGCGTCAGGTGCAGGAGGGCTTTTTCCATGCTCTGCCGAATGGGGTGATTCTGGGGCAGCGTGTCCGGGGATTGGAACGGGTTGGTCTGTATGTACCGGGCGGCACAGCAGCGTATCCGTCCAGTGTCATCATGAATGCAGTTCCGGCGAAAATTGCGGGTGTCAAAGAAATCATTATGGTGACACCGCCACGCAAAGATGGCACACCGAATCCAGATATCATGGTGGCAGCTGGACTCTGCGGCGTAGACCGTGTGTTCCTGTCCGGCGGTGCCCAGGCCATCGCAGCATTGGCGTATGGCACGGAGGAGATCCCGAAGGTAGATAAAATTGTTGGTCCTGGCAATATCTATGTGGCAACAGCGAAGAAGCTCTTATATGGAGTAGTGGATATTGATATGATCGCAGGGCCAAGCGAAGTGTTGGTCATGGCAGATGAAACCGCAGATCCGAAGTATGTTGCAGCAGACCTCATGAGCCAGGCAGAACACGACGTGCTGGCTTCATCCATTCTGGTAACGACAAGTGCGGCACTGGCAGAGCAGGTGCAGGCAGAAGTAAATCGCCAAGCACAGACGCTTTCCCGCAAAGAGATCATTGAAAAGTCCATGAATGAGTATGGTGCAGTTTTACTCTGTAACACCAGAGAAGAGGCAGTTGCACTGGCAAATCAGGTCGCACCGGAGCACTTAGAGGTGTTGATGGAAAATCCCATGGAGTTGCTGGGTGCCCTAGACAACGCCGGGTCGATTTTCCTGGGACCGTATGCGTCTGAACCGCTCGGGGACTACTATGCAGGTCCGAATCACGTTCTTCCAACAAGCGGTACCGCTCGGTTTTTCTCGCCGCTGGGCGTACAGAGCTTTACAAAACGTTCGAGTTTTACCTATTACACCCGAGATGCCTTGGCGGCGGCCAAGGACGATATCGTGCGGATTGCCAACAAAGAGGGTCTGACGGCGCACGCCAATGCGATTACGGTGAGATTTGAAGAGGAATAAGCAATTATGACTCCCATCATCAAAATCCTCGGTGATTCCAATGAAATCTTCTTTCAACTGGAAAATGGGGATATCATCTTGGGCAGTGGAGAGTTCAAGGCTGGAAACGGCAGTGACATTTGGGAATTTTTTGTATATCAGAACAGTTTGCAGTGGAGAAATTCTGGTGAATCTCTTTCGGCAGAGGAACAGGCGGAATTGATGCAGCATTTTGAAGTCTATCGACAACAGCAAGATTGGTGTATTGAACTGGAATGGATCTGATATGCTCAGGAGGAATATTGATATGGAAAAGAAAGAACAGCGTTTTGCAGTAACGATAAAAGAAGGAAATTCGCTGAAGGAATCCGGTCTGATACAAGTCATTGTCGACCGAAAAACTGGTGTTAATTACTTGTGGGTAAAATCTGGCTATTGCGGCGGTTTGACGCCTCTGCTGGATGCACAGGGAAAACCGATCGTGACAAAACTCGACGAGTAATACTAGGAGGTACCGCCATGCGGCAAGCACATCTCACACGTACGACAAAAGAAACTGACATCCAGGTGACAGTCAAGCTCGATAACATGGGAACAGCAAATATTTCTACCGGTATCGGTTTCTTTGATCATATGCTCACTGCCCTCTCTATCCACAGTGGCATCAGCATGGATATTCAGGTAAAAGGCGATCTCCATGTAGACGGCCACCACACGGTGGAGGATACGGGCATTGTCCTGGGACAGGCACTGAGGCAGGCACTGGGGGATAAGTCCGGCATTATGCGCTATGGCAGTGCTTATATTCCCATGGACGAGGCACTGTCCTTTTGTGCCCTGGATCTCAGTAACCGCCCGTTCCTGGTGTTCCAGGGTAGCTTTACCAATGCCATGATTGGACAGTATGACGCCTGCCTGACGGAAGAATTCTTCCGAGCATTTGCCTTTAATGCCGGTATGACGCTCCATGTCAATATGTGCTATGGCACCAACGATCATCATAAGTGCGAGGCAGCATTTAAGGCGGTTGCTCATGCGTTAAAGATGGCGATTATGCCGTTGGAAATCGGAAAGACCCTATCCACGAAAGGAGTGCTATAAATGATTGCAATTGTCGATTATGGTGCAGGCAATATTTTTAGTGTGAAAAATGCACTGGATTACTTAGGATTGCCGGGAGAATTGACTTCTGATCCGGCGGCGATTCGTAGCGCAGATGGCATCATTCTGCCGGGCGTAGGCGCATTTCCCAGCGCCATGGAGATGCTGCAAGAACAGGGACTGGTAAAAGTGCTCCAGGAGGAATCCCACAAAAAGCCTTTTTTAGGCATCTGCCTGGGAATGCAGCTGATTTTTGAAAAGGGTTATGAATTCGAAGAATGTGACGGTTTAGGCATTGTACCGGGAAGCGTGGAAAAAATTGTTGCGCCGGGCATGGTGATTCCCCACATGGGCTGGAATAAGCTGGAGATCCAGTATGATTGCCCTATTCTCCGGAATCTCCCGGAAGAGGCCTATGTCTACTTTGTCCACTCTTACCAGGCTCATACGCCGGAGGAATACCTGGTGGCCTATGTGGAATACGGCTCAGCAAAGATTCCGGCCATGGTTTATGACGGCAAGACGGTCTATGGTGCCCAGTTCCACCCGGAGAAGAGCGGCGAAGTGGGCTTACAGATCCTGCGGAATTTCGGGGGGCTGATCGGATGATTATTTTACCTGCAATCGATATCAAAGACGGCAACTGCGTTCGGCTGTATAAGGGAGACTTTGCCACCGTGGAAAAAGTTGCGGCGAATTATATGGAGACGGCAAGGGGCTTTGCCGCCGCCGGTGCCACCTGGATTCATATGGTGGATTTAGACGGCGCCAAGGAAGGGCGCCCTGTCAACCAGAAGATCTATGAGGACGTAGCTGTCAACACCACCTTGCAGGTCGAAGTGGGCGGCGGTATCCGAAACTTGGAAACCATTGAGACATACTTAGCTTCTGGGGTCAAGCGTGTGATCCTGGGCTCGGCGGCGCTGAAAAATCCAAAGCTGGTGGAGTCGGCAGTGGCAAAGTTCGGCAGCGAACACATTGCCGTGGGCATTGATTCAAAAAATGGCATGGTGGCCACGGAAGGTTGGCTGGAATCATCGGACGTAGACGAGGTATCTCTGATGCAGGCCATGATGAAAATCGGCGTCCGGTACTTTATTGTGACAGATATTTCCAAGGATGGCACTCTGTCTGGGGTCAATCTGGAACAGCTAGAACGTATGCAGACCGCGGCTCAGGGCGGGGCGAATATCATCGCCAGCGGCGGCGTACATACCATCAAAGATATCCGTGGCTGTAAAGAACTGGGACTATATGGAACAATCTGCGGCAAGTCTATCTATCAGGGAACTCTGGACTTGACAGGGGCGATTCAATTGGCGGAAGGAGTGAAGTAAGATGCTGGCAAAACGTATTATTCCGTGTCTGGACGTACGGGATGGAAAGGTAGTTAAGGGTGTCAACTTTGAGGGCATTAAAGAAGTCGGTGACCCAGTGGAGTGCGCCTATGAATACAACTTACAAGGGGCAGATGAAATTGTATTTTATGACATCACCGCCTCCTATGAAGGAAGAGGCGTGATGCTGGACGTGGTACGGGAAACGGCGAAAAAAGTGTTCGTTCCTCTGACGGTTGGTGGCGGCATTAAGACGGTAGATGATATCCGCGAAACGCTGCGTGCCGGCGCAGATAAAGTGTCGGTCAACTCTCAAGCGGTGCAGAATCCGCAGCTTATTAAAGATGGTGCAGATATTTTTGGATGTCAGTGCATCTGCGTGGGCGTAGATGCCAAGAAGATCGGCGAAAACAAGTGGACGGTGTATATCAATGGCGCAAGAGTGGATATGCATCTCGATTTGATCGATTGGGTGAAACAATGTGAACAGCTTGGGGCAGGGGAAATCTGTCTGAACTCCATCGACACAGATGGTGTGCGCGGCGGCTTTGATGTACCGATGCTGAAGGCAGTCTGTGATGCGGTGCAGATTCCTGTCATTGCCAGCGGCGGTGCCGGAAAACTGTCTGACTTTGCAGAAGCGTTTTTGAAAACCGGTTGTAGTGCGGCGCTGGCGGCATCGCTTTTCCACTTCCGGGAACTGACCGTGCAGGAAGTCAAGGCGGATTGTCGGGCAAAGGGCATTCCCATGCGATGAAAGGAAACAATATGGATTTTCATAACGAATTATTTCAAGCAAAAATTGCGCCTTTTTCTTTGATGAAGTTAGAAGATAGTTATGTGTTGCAACTTCATGCAGGTGAATATTTGATGGATGTTTTTGCAACCCGTGAAGAAGAGGGCTTTTTAGGCAATGGATATGACTGGGAATCTTTGGCGATGGTTTTTCTGGAGGAAGTATTTGATGGAAATCCGGAAACGTTTGAATTTGATTCCGAAGCAGATACATTTGTTGTCTATTCTGATCATGGAGAAGCATTAGCCGATTTTGCTGCTGCGTTCAAGGCAGTGTGTGAGGATAGAGAACGGATTTTAGATTTGTTTTCCCGTGCAGAACTACAATAAAAATATGATGTATCGAGAAGAAAAATTAGACTTGTTTTTGCTCAAAGACAGCCACTGGCTGGCGCATTGCATTAGTGCTGATTTTGCATTGGGTGCAGGGATTGCCAAAGAATTTGCGAAACAATTTGATGAAAAACGGTTTCTGTTAAAAAACCGAGATTCTTTTCCGGCGTGGAGCGGAACGGGCTTCTGCATTCCGGATGTACATAATCATGTTTTGAATCTTGTTACGAAAAAAGGCTGGCGGAGCAAACCGACGCTCCTCACTCTGGAACAATCGTTGCAAAGCATGGCAGAGATTGCAGCACAGAATTCGATCACGAAGATAGCTATGCCGAAAATCGGCTGCGGATTGGACAGATTGCATTGGGAAGAGGTTTCGTCCTTGATTCAGCGTGTTTTTGCGAATACAGAAACGGAAATAATAGTCTGTTCTTTGGATTGATTTCTATCGAAGTGGAGGAAAATCAAATGTTGGCATATTCTATTGCAATGACCGTTCTGATACCGCTTGTAATGTTGTTTGCGGGCTGGATGATGCAAAAGCATCCGCCGAAAAAAATCAGCAGCTGGTACGGCTATCGAACAAAACGTTCGATGCAAAGTCAGGCAGCGTGGGATTTTGCGCATCAGGTTTGCGGCGGACTTTGGATAAAATGGGGCACAGTGCTTCTGATTGGCTCCGGACTTGTTTGCATTGCTTATCCTTATGTGGGAAACGCCTATCGGTGTGTAATCGTGGTAGTAGCAGTGCTTGTGCAAATATTATTGCTGGTTGGAACGATTCTTCCCACAGAGCGCGCGTTGCAAAAGCAGTTTGACGAAAACGGAAATTCGAAGGACAAGCGAGGTGAAATTAATGGTCAAAATTGACATCAACCATCTGGAAAAATACTTTGCCAAATCTGAGCTAATCCCGGCAATTGCCTTTGATGTGGATACGAAAACTGTCTTGATGCTGGCATATATGAATGAAGAAAGCCTGCGCAAGACGTTGGAAACCGGTTATACCTGGTACTGGAGTCGCTCGAGACAGGAACTCTGGAACAAAGGAGCCACCAGTGGTCATTTGCAAAAGGTGGTATCGATCTATAGCGACTGCGACGACGATACCTTGCTTCTGAATGTGAAGCAGACCGGTGTGGCGTGCCATACCGGGTCATACAGTTGTTTTTTCAATGAAATATATAGAGAGGAAGAAGAAAAATGAACGCATTACAGGAATTATATGAGGTCGTTATGCGCCGCAAGGCATTGTATGAAAGCGGCGAGGTGGATGTAGAGTCTCAGAAGTCCTACACCTGCTATCTCTTCTCTAAGGGACAGGATAAGATTCTAAAGAAGTGTGGGGAGGAATGTTCGGAGACGATCATTGCCGCTAAAAATAACGATAACGAGGAACTGAAAAATGAGATCGCCGACTTGATGTACCACCTAATGGTGCTGTGTGCCCAGCAGGGACTGCCTTGGTTAGAAGTGGAGGAAGTATTAGAAGCGCGTAGCCAAAAGATCGGAAATCTCAAGACCTTCAAGCAGGTAGATCACAGCTCCTAAATAGTGGAAGAAAAAAGCATGAAAAGACCAAAAATCGATATTTTTTGAAATCAAATCGTAGTTTATACATCCAAAGAATATGTAGGACATTGTATATGTAGTAATATACAGATTATGACAACATGCGGTGCACTTTTGTTCCTTTCTACGCTCTTTTTGAGTATTTGACCAATTGGAACAATGTGATGTATGGAAGTCTGATGGTTCTCATAAGTTTTCTAAAATTCCCCAAATTTGCACATATGCTTTGTTTTTTCTGGAAATAAAGCACATCTTTGTCCGCATGGCAAGATGCTATTGCAGGAATTTTTTTGCCCATGCAGTCACAATTTCTAAAACCTCTGAATACACTGTAGAGAAGCTCCCATCAGGGAACTGGTGGGGGCGAATCCATGTAAGGAGGTTATTTTATGAGTAAGTATCATCCCGTGCCGGAACAATGTGCGGAGACCATACCGATCAAGGTCAATCGAATTTTTGACAGCTGTAGCGATCGGGATTGTTTTTCCAATGTGCAGATTCTGATGGATGGCGGCACGTTTCCGACGAACATCACAATGGTGAAAAGCCGTTGTGTGCGTGTGTCCAACATCTGTATGAACATCGAACCAGTGCCATTCAACCGAGGATTT